>CAZUCM010000237.1:0-5550 GCA_964619235.1 uncultured Terriglobales bacterium | reverse complement strand
ACGGCAAGGTGATCAGCCTGGGAGAGCGCGAGTGCTCGATTCAGCGGCGCCATCAGAAGCTGATCGAGGAATCGCCTTCCGTGCAGGTGACGCCCGAATTGCGCGCCCGCATGGGAGGAATTCTGGAAAAGACTCTCGGTGCGATCGGATACGTCAATGCGGGAACGGTCGAATTTCTGATGGACAAGGACGGCTCGCTCTACTTTATCGAGATGAATACGCGCATCCAGGTGGAGCATGCGGTCACCGAGATGGTGACTGACGTGGATCTGGTGAAGAGCCAGATCATGATCGCCCTGGGCGAGCGCATGGATACCGTATTGCGTACCAAGGTGTTGCATCGGGGACACGCCATTGAATGCCGCATTAATGCCGAGCATCCGGAGAAATTTACGCCATCGGCGGGTAAGATTACCGCCTTCAACGTGCCCGGAGGCACCGGGGTGCGCGTGGATACCGCCGCCTACCAGGATGCCGTTATTCCGCCATATTACGACTCGCTGATCGCCAAACTCATTGCCCGCGGCAAGGACCGCGAGGAGGCCATCTTCCGTATGAGCCGCGCCCTCGAGATGTTCATCATCGAAGGCATACATACTTCGATTCCTTTGCACCGGCGAATCATGGACGATCCGGATTTCCGCGCCGGCAAACTCGATACCAGTTTCATGGAAAAGTTTTTGGCGCGCAAAGAATAGGCGCGCCTCTGGCCGTTGGCCAACAGCGCCTCAAGCCACAACAGCAGGCCGAAGGCCAGCCGGGGGTGTTGCAGCCTGGTGCCCGGTGCCTGGTGCTATTCTGGCCGATGACCGATGACCGATGACCGGCAACCGAAGGCCGAAGACCGAAGACCGAAGCCCTTATGATGCCTCGCCTGTACGCGATTATCGACCGCGATCGTTTCGCGGGTGGATCCGAAGCGATCAGCCTCTATGCCCGCGAGTTGACGGCGGGTGGCGTAACTCTGGTGCAGTACCGGAACAAGAGCGGAAATGCCCGCGAAATACTTGGCCAAGCCACCGAACTGCGGCAGGTCTGCGGCGGCGCGGGTGTGCGGCTGATCATGAACGACCGGGCGGACCTATGCCTGGCGGCAGGTTTTGACGGGGTTCATCTCGGACAGGATGACCTCTCTCCCGCGTCAGCCCGGAGGATCGTTGGCGGGAATCGCTGGGTGGGGGTCTCCACACACAATCCCGGGCAGGTGGCGGAGGCCGATCGGTGGCCGGTGGATTACATTGCCATCGGCCCGGTATTTGCCACCGGGAGCAAAGCCAAACCCGATCCGGTGATCGGCCTGGAGGGGGTGCGGAAAGCAAGGCAGCTGACCGCGAAGCCTCTGGTCGCCATCGGCGGCATCACCCGCGAAAACTGCCGCGCCGTCATCGAAGCCGGAGCCGATTCCGTCGCCGTCATCGCCGATTTGCTGGCGGAGCCCGGAATTGCCGCTGCGGAATTCCTGCAAATACTAGGCTAACCACAGAGACGGAGTTGAAACGGTATCAACTTCCGCGTCCTCCTGCCGCAGTGATTACCACTGGGATTCATGGCGCCGCAACCCATCCGGATGCGAGGCTCGTGTGGTAAAGTGTCTGCCTGCAAGGAGAATAGATATGTCGAGAGCAATTAAATTATTTTTGGGCTGCGTTCTGATGTTATTGCCACTGGCGTCCATCGCGGGGGAACGCTTTGACGGCAATTGGCTCACCAAACTCACCTGCCCGGCGAAGGGAAAGACCGATGGTTATACCTGGCAGTTTCCCGGCACGGTCAATGCCGGCAACTTTCGCGGCGAACATGGCACTGCGGGAGAGCCTGGCTATCTGCTGATCGAAGGCAAAATCAAAGATGACGGAAGCGCTAAGCTGACTGCCAATGGTATTGTCGCCTCCAGAAAATATGCCCGTGGAGTCTTTGCCGGCAAAGGCGAGGAGTACAGTTACAACATCAAAGCACAGTTTAAGGAGACAGAAGGCACCGGCACCAGGGATGAAGGCCTGGGCATTGTAGGCCGTCCCTGCACCTTCGAGTTTGCGAAGCAGCAGGCCACGAGCCCCGGCGGCGCGCACTAAAAAGCAATCTGTGATCGAACGAAAAACCTACAGACGTTCTTTGAGAATCTCTTGTACGTCCCGATGGCTGTGAAGAATGGAAACGATTTGCAGGGGCTCAGTCTTCGGCCGATACACGATCAGGTATGAGTACACTGGAGAAAACTTCACCTTTTCATCGGTCAGGTCAACGCGCCAATGTCCGGCCTCAGGTGTGCCTGCCAGAAAAACGATCCGCTCCCGAATGACCGATTCAACGCGATCCGCCATCGGAGTGCCACTTTGTTTCTTGATATACCCCCAAATCTGAACGAGATCACGCGCGGCTTCTGGCGCCAGAACGTAGCGCACTTTCATTCCGGTCGTGCCTTCAGTTTTGCCAGGTAATCATCCAATCGATCCTCGGGAATTCCTTCGCCACGGTCAAGTTGCTCAATCCCGCGCCTGATCTTAGCGTTGTTCGCTTCCTGGCTGCCCGCCAGCCAGCGATCCTGTTCTTCCTGGGTTGTCAGCAGGCGCAGCAGCACTTCCTCAAGATTACCGCACCCTGTCGTCTCCAGTTGCCTCTGGATTCTCGCTGCCAGCTCCGCATCGTGGATTTCGATGTTCATCGTTTGTTCCTTGGGTGCCAGTGCCGGGGACTTCCCCGCAACGTGAATAACGGCACGGGAAGATCCTCCACATCACACCGCCATCATAATAAAACCAGTCGCTGGTGGCTAGTGTAGTGCGTCGCAAATACCAGCAAAAGCAGGCCACGAGCCCCGGCGGCGCGCACTAAAAGGCAATCTGCCGTGGAACGAAAAACGTGGAACGGCCTTTCGCTCATGCCAGGAGGTGCGGCCACAGGACCTTGCATCCGATCGCGATCAGGATGAGCCCGCCGAAAACTTCAATCGGCTTTCCCCAAAGGCTACCGGCGCGGCGTCCCAGTTGCATTCCTAATAGGGTGAGGGCTGTGGCCGTTACTCCAACCACGGAAGCCGCGGCGGCAATGGAAACGCCCATCATGGCCAGCGAAAGGCCTACGGCAAGTGCGTCGAGGCTGGTGGCGAAGGAGAGGAATACCAGTTGCCAGCCCGAAGTTGGATCCGCGGCTGTGCGTTGCTCGCCGGCGCTCTGGAAAGCATGCCGGATTACGTTTCCGCCCACCAAGATCAACAGAGCGCCGGCAATCCAATGGTCGGCAGCCGCGGCCAGGCGGCTGAGGCCTTCGCCGGCCAGCCATCCTGCTGCCAGCATCGCCGCCTGAAAGAGGCCGAAGTGAAAACTCAGACGGAACAGATGCCGCCCGGTCAGAACCTTCAAGGTCAATCCTGCGACTACCGCAACCGCAAACGCATCCAGGGCCAGCGCAACCGCAATGGCAAACAGGCTATACCAACTCATCGGCACAGAGACCCGGCTGGCGATTTCCGCACGAACTTGTTCATTGCGACAAAATCATAACAGCCCGGGAACGCATGGCGCTGGATATCCGGCCTGGCGGCGGGGACAATGCCTCCAACGGGAAACGCGAAACGGAAAACGGCCTCCTGACGGGATACGAAGCCTTTCTTGGAGTAGAATTCATGTCCATGGCAGATGCTGCGGCGCCACCTCAAGCCACCCAGGATCAGGAACTCGTTAAAGGACTCGGGCTGACCAGTGCCACGACGCTGGTGATGGGGTCGATGATCGGCTCCGGCGTGTTTATTGTCTCCGCCGATATCGCGCGTCAGGTGGATTCGCCGGCGCTATTGATGGCCGCCTGGATTGTCACCGGAATCATGACCGTAATCGTGGCCCTCGCTTATGGCGAATTGGCGGCCATGATGCCGCGGGCCGGCGGCCAGTATGTTTATCTGCGGGAGGCTCTGGGACCTCTCTGGGGCTGGCTCTATGGCTGGACGCTGTTTCTGGTGATACAGACAGGCACGATTGCCGCCGTGGGCGTGGCCTTCGGCAAATTCTTGGGTGTGTTCTTACCGTCCGTCTCTTCCACGCACTGGATTTGGCACATTGCCCACGTGCCGCCGATCCCGGTCGGGCCGATGGTCCTGGGCAATATGGATATCGGTTTGAACACGGCGAATCTGGTGGGAATCATAACCATCCTCCTGCTCTCCGCAGTCAACATCTTTGGCGTGAAAATTGGCGCCATCGTGCAGAACGTATTCACCTTCGCCAAGGCTGCTGCGCTGGTGGGATTGGTTTTCCTGGGGATCGCCATTGGACGCAATGGCGTGGCAATGGCGGCGAACTTCGGCGCCAACTTCTGGCGCATGGGAGCGAATCATGCCGCCATTCCCATGAGTGGCCTGGCATTGGTGGTCATGCTGATTGCGGTGGCGCAGGTGGGTTCGCTGTTTGCGGCGGACGCGTGGAACAATGTCACCTTCACCGCCGGCGAGGTCAGAAATCCCAGCCGCAATCTGCCGCTCTCGCTGGCCATGGGCACCGGCTTCGTGATTCTGCTCTATCTGGCCGCGAATCTGGTCTATTTGATGGTGCTGCCTATGCGCGGAGACCCGCATGGCGCAACCGTACTGGCGCGGGGTATTCAGTTTGCCGCCGAGGACCGGGTGGGGACGGCGGCGCTGAATGTGATGTTCGGGCGGGCCGGCGCATACCTGATGGCCGCAGCCGTTCTGGTTTCGACCTTCGGCTGCAACAATGGCCTCATTCTGGCGGGAGCGCGCGTTTATTATGCGATGGCCAAGGACGGGTTGTTTTTCAAGAGCGTCGCCCGTCTGCATCCCCGGTATAAGACGCCGGCCATGTCGCTGGCCGTGCAGGCCGTCTGGACCTGCCTGCTTTGCCTCTCCGGAACCTACGGCCAACTGCTGGACTACATCATCTTTGCCGTGCTGGTTTTCTATATTCTGACCATCGTGGGACTGTTCCGTCTGCGGCAAACGCGCCCGGACGCGCCGCGCCCATACCGGGCTTTCGGTTATCCCGTGCTGCCGGCCATCTACATTCTGATGGCGGCGTTCATCGATGTCGTATTATTGCGATATAAGCCGCAATACACGTGGCCGGGGCTGATTATCGTGCTGTTGGGAATCCCCGTCTATTTCGTGTGGCACGGGAATAAGAAGGAATCGACGGTAGTGTAGGGCATATCCGAACAGGAGAGAGCGAACCGCATGGCCGATCTGTTGGCAACCAAGCCGTTGGGGCTTCTTTTGGAGGAAGCCAGAGAGACCGGAGAACATAGCCTCAAGCGCACGCTTGGGGTTTTTCAACTGACGGCGCTGGGAGTCGGCGCCATCATCGGTGCGGGGATCTTCGTGCTCTCGGGGCTGGGCTCGCATTATGCCGGCCCGGGGCTGATGCTGTCGTTCGTCCTGTCGGGCCTGGGCTGCGCCTTTGCCGGCCTTTGCTATGCGGAATTTGCCGCCATGATCCCTCTGGCGGGCAGCGCTTATACTTACGCCTACGCCACGCTGGGCGAAATCTTCGCCTGGATCATCGGCTGGGACTTGACCCTGGAGTATGCCATGGGTGCCAGCAC
>CAZUCM010000236.1:0-5553 GCA_964619235.1 uncultured Terriglobales bacterium | reverse complement strand
ACTTTTTCGTCGATGGGCGTGCCAGGCTCATCCAATGCGGCGCGGGCCGGGTCGTAGCTGTCCAGGGTGCGGTAGATGCGAAGGAAGACATCCTGGGTCAAATCCAGGGCCGCATCGGCCGAACCGGCAAAGCGGTAGCAGATGCTGTACACCCGCCTATGGAACTGGCGTACCAGTTCCTCCCAGGCTTGCGCATCTCCCGCCCGGCAACGGCGCACCAGCAATTCTGCCGCGTGGCTATCTTCCAATCTGTTCTCCACCCGAACTTTCGAGTTTCGAGTTTCAAGCTTCCACCCGGATCCTGCCGGCGGAAAGCTTGCAACTTGAAGCGGAAAACCCATGCTCTGGATACGCAGAACCCGCCCAATAAGTTCAATACCCTATGATTCGGGAATTTTACCCGAAAAAGACTTCCGGGCTGCTGGCGTGAGATAATCGGCTTTTCAGATCATGCCCAGGTGGTTAACAGTGTCGCTCTTTCAGCGTTCCCTTATCGCCCTGTTCGTGCTTTGTCTGGGATGTTCCGCCCAGTCCAACCCTCCCACAGATTTGGATCGGCGTATTGAGCGCCAGGTCCGGTCCTTGTTCCAGTTACCTCCCAAAGTGGAGGTCCGCATTGGAACACGCCAGCCCAGCGAATTCCCGAATTATGAAGATCTTTCGGTGCAGCTGGTGAATGGCGATCAGAAGCAGGATGAACACTTCCTGATTTCCAAGGACGGCAAAGCCCTTGTACGGTTCAACAAGATGGACCTCACCAAGGACCCCTATCTCGAGGTAATGAACAAGATCAACCTCGACCGCCGCCCCTGGCGCGGCAACCGGGAAGCCAAGGTGATCATCGTCAGCTACGATGATTTCCAGTGCCCCTTCTGCTCGCGCATGCACCAGGCTCTGATGGGACCGATCTTCCAGAAATACTCCGACAAGGTGAAGATCGTATACAAGGACTTCCCCTTGAGTAGCATCCATCCCTGGGCCACCCATGCCGCCGTCAACAGCAATTGCCTGGCGGTGCAGAATTATGAGGCGTTTTGGTCATTCGCCGATTACATCCACAATAACGGCGGCGAGGTCAACCAGGCCGGCGGACGCGAACAGCAATTCGAGATTCTGGACAAAATCACCCACGATCAGGCTCAGAAGTTCAACCTTGATCTGGACAAATTGAACACCTGCGTCAAGACCCAGGACGAGTCGGTGGTGAACGCTTCCGTCCAGGAAGGCACGCAGTTGGGGATTCAAGGGACGCCCGCTCTGTTTATCAACGGTTATAAGATCGACGGCGCATTGCCGCCAGACGAGATCAGCCTGGCCATCGATCGCGCCTTGCGCGACGCCGGGGTGACCGTGACGGCTGCCGTAACGAAATAACCACTCGTGCCGGGAACAGCCGGTTCCCGGCCAGGTACCTGATTTCCCCTGGGCGTACTGGGCGTTTTTTATTCGGAGGAAGCTTTGAGAGTGCGATTTGTATCTACCTTGGCGGTATTGGCAGTTGCAGCTGTTTCCCTGACCGCCTGCTCGTCTAAACCGAACAGCAATGACGTACTGGCCAAGGTCAACGGCAAGAAGATTCTGCGCGCCGAGGTCGACCGGTTCTACAACAATCAGACGGCGGGATCGCCTCAACCGCCTTCCACGGACCAGGTCGAAGCGCTCAAGCTCAACATCCTGACCAAGCTCATCGAAACCGAAATCCTGATTCAGCGCGCCCAGAAGGATGGACTGCTGGCCACCGATGAAGAGGTGCAGCGCAAACTTACCGAACTGAAATCTCCTTATACCGAAGAGGATTTCATGAAGCGGCTCGGCGAGCGCAATATGAACCTCGACGATCTGAAGCAGCAGCTGCGCCGCTCGATCACCGTGGATAAGGTCTTTAACAAAGAGATCAGTTCGCGGATCGAGATCAAGGATTCCGACGTCGCCGGCTATTACAACGAGCACAAGTCCGAGTTCAACGTGATTGAGGCGCAGTATCATGTGGCTCTCATCTCGGTTACCTCCGCTCCCGCGCCCGTGCGCAACCTGAAAAATTCGAAAGCTCAGAATGACGCCGAAGCGCGCAAGAAGATCCAGGACATTGTGGCCCGTCTCGACAGTGGCGACGACTTTGCCAACGTAGCCATGAATCTGTCGGAAGACCCGAATACGGCTTCCAACGGCGGCGATCTGGGGAGCATTCCGGAATCGGGCCTGAAGAGTGCGGACCCGGCCACCCGTGATGCCGTACTCAAACTGAAGCCTGGTCAGATCAGCCCCATCATTCCCATCAAGCAGCCCAACGGTTACCGCATCGTGAAATTGATCGACAAGGTGCCGGCCGGACAGCGCGATCTCAATGATCCGCGGGTTCAGCAATTTATCCGCGATCGACTGCGGGAAAGCTCCGAGCAGCTGCGCAAAGACGCGCTGTTGGAAGTTCTGCGCAATGATGCGAAGGTGGAGAATTATTACGCCGAGCTCATTTTGAAAGAAGCAGGCGCCAAGTAACAGTCGTTGGTCGTTGGCCAAACAAACCCCTGGGCTCCAGGTTCGGTTGTTTCCAGCCAACCGCCGGGCAAGCTCTTTCTGGCCAACGAACGGCGACCAAAGGCCAACGACGTCTAACGATGACAGAAACTCCAGGCATAGGCCGCTTGCTTGGCCTCGATGTGGGTTCAAGAACCATTGGCATGGCCGTGTCCGATTCCCTCGGCTTCACGGCTCAAGGCTTGGCCACCTGGCGCCGCAAGAATAAGCGAACCGATTTGGCGGAGCTGGCGCGGGTTATCGCCGAATACCAGATTTGCGAGATCGTCGTCGGTTACCCCCTGCATATGAGCGGCGGTACCACCGCCGGATCCATTCGCACCGCCGAGTTCGCCGAAATGCTCCGGCAGCACTTCGGATTGCCCGTGCACCTTTGGGACGAGCGATTGACCACGGCGGAGGCGCAACGCGTACTACGCGAATCGGAAATGAGCATCCGCCGCCGCTCGGAAGTGGTGGATCGATTGGCCGCGGTATTGATCCTGCATTCGTTCATGGAAAACCGGAAAAACACTTGACCGTGTTGAAACTTCAAATTACAAATTTGAAGTTTCAAAATCGCATACTATGAGGGTAATGCGATTCCTTCTCAAACTTGTGCTGCTGCTGGCGGCCGGAATAGCCCTTTGGCTGGGCTGTGGACTGCTGTTGCCTTGCCAGCCGGCGCAGGAGCAATTCCTGCTGTTGCGGCCCGGCTGGTCCACCCGGCGCATTGCACAGGAGCTGCGCCAGGCCGGGGTTATCCGCGACAGCAACGCCTTCCTCTTCTACCATTACGTGATCCGGCCGCGATCGCTAAAAGCGGGAGAATACAGATTCGATCAAGCCGCCAGCGCCATTCAGGTGCATGCACGGCTGGTGCGCGGCGATATCTTCAAGCGCACGGTGGTGGTGCCGGAAGGTTTTAACATCTTTGACATCGCCACCGCGGTCGAGAATGCGGGCCTCGGCGCCAGAACCGACTTCCTCAAGGCCGCAACCGTCAACGCGGCCATGATTCATGATCTGGATCCGCGGGCAACCTCTCTGGAAGGCTACCTGTTTCCCGACACCTACGAATTCACCCGCATTCAGTCGATGACCGATATCGTGAGCGCGATGGTACGCCGTTTTCGCCAGGAGGCTCGCGGCATTGGCCTGCTTCCGGCGGGAAAGGGCATCACGAACGGTTCCGCACCAGACGGGATGGACCTGCATGATCTGGTCACGCTGGCCAGCATTGTGGAGAAGGAAACCTCCGCTCCCGAAGAGCGTCCCATGGTGGCCGGTGTTTACCGGAACCGCCTCGCCAAAGGCATGTTGCTGAATGCCGATCCGTGCCTCATTTATGCCGCGCTGTTGGCGGGACACTACGATGGCTCCATTTACCGCTCCGACTTGCAGTCCGATTCGCCATACAACACCTACAGGCGTCCCGGCCTGCCGCCCGGACCGATTGCCAATCCCGGCCGCGAGGCCCTGAAGGCGGCGATGCACCCGGCGGCCAGCCCGTACTTGTATTTTGTCAGCGATGGCAACGGCCATCATCGTTTCGCGCGCACACTGGGCGAGCACTCCCGCAACGTCGCCCTGTACCGGCGCGCCGTAGCTCGCTGATTCAGGGTTCCGGTTCGCTCCACCCAGGGGCTATGTTCGCCCCCTCCGGGAAGAGGAAACGTCAATTCTTGTATCGCGTGTCCGAAGGCCCGGTTGCACACCTAACACTCTCCGCGCTGATATACTTTTAGGTTCCTGGTTCCCGATTCATCTATGCGGATTTGCCGTCTCAATCGATTGGTCCAGTTGCCGGTGCTGGCTTTCTGCCTGCTGCTCACCGGCTGCCTCTTCCGCACCCACCAGGTGGAGATGCGGGTCAGTAGTGCGCAACTGCAAACCGCCACCCAGCAGGATCTCATCGACCGGCTGAACTCCAGTGCGCAGCGGATTCGGACCCTCAATGCCACGGTGGATATTGACACCAGCATCGGCGGCGTCAGGAAGGGCCGGGTCACCGAATATCAGGAGATCCGCGGCTACATCCTGGTGCGCCAGCCGGGCATGCTGCGCATGATCGGGCTGATGCCGGTGATCCGCAATCACGCCTTCGATATGGTTGCCAACGGCTCCGACTTCAAGCTTTGGGTTCCACCGACCAATAAGTTTTACGTCGGCCCGGAAAACGTGGTCGCTCCCGGCGCCACAGGGCTCACCGCCATGCGCCCACAGATCATCTCGGATGCCTTGCTGCTCGATGAGATCTCCGCCAAAGATGACATTGCGGTGCTGGAATCAGGCGTAGAAAAAGTGCTTGATCGTAAGACGCACAAGGAAGTCGACCAATCCGATTACCGGCTGGATGTGATTCACCATAGCCAGAAAGGCTGGCTGCTGACCCGCAAGATTTACTTTGACCGCGTCAAACTGCAACCTCGCCGGCAACGCATCTACGACGAGCACGGCACCATCACCAGCGATACCCAGTATGCGGACTGGAAGCAGTACGGCGATATCTGGTTCCCTTCCTGGATCCAGATCACCCGCCCGCAGGAGGAGTATCAGATCACCTTGGGCGTCGTGAAGTTGATTCTCAATGAGCCTTTAACCGATCAGCAGTTCACGCTGGAACAGCCGCCCAATGCCACGGTGACGCATTTGGGCGCTACGCCGGCGCCGGCGCGCGACACCCACCAGGAATGACTGTAGGATTGACTTCATGAATAAAATGATCGTTTCCAATCTGCTGCACCGCCCTGTGCGCTCGCTGATCAGCGTTGTGGCCATCGCGGTTGAGGTGACGCTGATCCTGTTGATGGTGGGTCTGGCGACCGGCTTGTTGAACGACAGCCGGATGCGGCAGCAGGGATTGGGCGCCGACGTGATCGTATTGCCGCCCGGCGCATCGTTTCTCACCGGACTCAGCGGCGCCCCCGTCTCCATCAAAGTGGCCGGCGTCATCCGCCGTTTGCCCCACGTGGCCGCCGTGGCCCCCATCATCTTCCAAACCAACACGGCTGGAACCGTGGAGGTCATATACGGCAT
>CAZUCM010000235.1:0-5567 GCA_964619235.1 uncultured Terriglobales bacterium | reverse complement strand
CGCTCGTCGGCGCCGCGCGCCGCTCCAGGGGCGCGATCCAGACGCAGAAGCTGCGGCATCTCTTCCGGCACTTTAATGCGCGCAAAACGTTTCCGGCCCTGATGGTCGCGAACCCACACCGCCAGATTCACGGAAAAATTCGAGATCTGAGGAAACGGCCTTCCGGGATCGAAGCCCAATGGCGTCAGTACCGGTAGTGTCGTTTCCCGGAAAAACTTATTGGCCCGGCGTTGCTGCAGCGTCGATAATTCCTCGAATCGGCGAATGCAAATGCCCTGGCGCTCGATCGCTGGTTTGATCGAGCCGTGAAAACAGCGGACTGCCTGCTCCACAATCTGCATGATTGCATCTCGCAGGCCTTCCACCTCCGCGGGAAATAGGCTATGACCGCGGTCGTGGCCGGCGAAGGGAGACTCCGCGGGGAATTTCAATTTCGCGAAGAACCTGTCGACCGCAGGTCCTATGCCGGAAAGCCAGCGCAGGCGATCGACCAATGGATTCGTATCGCTCTCCGCCTCCTTGAGCACCAGCCGCAGGGAGCGAACAATGTCTGCTTCAGAATTCATGATCGTACTGATAATGGGTTATTGCTTAGCTTTCTATGCTGCCGGGGAGAAAGGCCTGCCTTTGTAAGGATAGCCGACGCAGGTTACGAAATCTATCTTGCTGACCAGATCGATCCTTCCGGCCTGCAAGAGTGACAGAATTTCGGCCCAAATCTTCTCAACTTCGTCGTCCGACTTGCCGTGGATGGCCGACCAGTATTTTGGAGGATCAATCCAAACTGGTCCGCCCGCTTCTGTTGCCATTTCGAGCCTCCCGCAACCAATGTCCCGCTGTGTCCTACCCTGGATGTCAAGCATTATACTCTTCGCTAATTCTTATGCCACAGCTTCCGGGCGGGGGCGGCATGTCGCCGGCGCGGAATAATCGCTTTGTTACAGTACGGTTAAAACTGCGTCCAGACTGTCTAAACCTGTAGGAATGCCACTACGCACGCGGCTACAATGAGGGCGTGAAACGTACAGTATTTGTTGTAGAAGACGACGTGGATATTGCCCGGCTTGTCGGGTTCCAGCTGGAAGCGGCTGGATACGCCCCGCGGCTGTTTCTTACCGCGGAGAACGTTTTCACGGAAGCGCTGAAGGAAAGCCCCAGCCTCTTTCTGTTGGACATCATGGTGCCCGGCGGCGACGGCCTGGAGCTCTGCCGGCGCATTCGTCAGACCCCGGTCCTTTCGGCTGTGCCGGTAATTTTTCTCACGGCCAAGGCGGAAGAGTCCGAGCGGGTGATCGGATTGGAAGTCGGCGCCGACGATTATATAGTCAAGCCATTCAGTCCGCGGGAACTGGTTGCGCGCATACGAGCGGTGTTGCGGCGCTTCGAACTGCCGCTGAGCCCGGCGGCGTTGAAGGTTGGCGATCTTGACATCGACTGTGCGGCCATGTCTCTGACGGTGGGCGGCAAGCTGGTGGCGACTACGGCGACCGAATTCCGGTTGCTCGAGTACCTGGCCCGCCATCCCGGACGTGTCTTCAGCCGAGATCAGCTTCTGGATGCGGTATGGCGCGATACCGCGTTCGTCACTCCACGTTCGGTCGATGTCTATGTGCGGCGTCTGCGCGAGAAGATTGAGCGCGATTCGGAAAACCCCCGTCTTCTGCGCACCATGCGCGGCGCCGGGTATTGGTTGGAAATGCCCAAGCCCAGGGAGTCTTCCAAACTTCCTCCCGCGGATAAATATGCCAATGTTTCCCGGCGAGGATAGTCGCGCTTGAGCCGTTGCCGGAACGAAATTTCATGTCCGCCCGATGGCATATCGAGGGCAAATCGGCGACAGGTCCCTCGTCCGGCCTGACCGCCGCAAGGAATCCTGGATGTCCGGTGCCTGCCGCGTGCGGTGATTTTGCAACATTCCTTTCATATTGCGATAAGAAATAGGGCGTATCGCAATTATTGCGGGCCTAACTACCGTCAAAACCGGTCTCGCCGCGGCGATTTTGAATCTAATCATCATGGGCGAAAGACTGTTGAAAAATTATCTGTTCGCAAGCGATTTCGATCAGACGTTAAGCTTCAATGATTCTGGATTGGTGCTGGCGGAACTGCTCGGAATTCCTACGGAGGAGTTCGAGCGCAAGGCCGCGGGAATGGCGGAGCTGAATCTGGTACAGCAGGGAGCGGAGTTGGCATATCTGCTCCTGCACGACCCGCAATTTCATGGCCGGGTTCGCCGCGAGCATTTGATTGAGGCGGGGAAGCTGATTCCTTTGAAACAAAATATAGAACTGCTTTATAAGCTGCTGGATGTCGGGATCGAGCGTTATCATTTCGAATTTTTCGTGCTTTCCGCGGCGCCGGTGGAAATCGTGCGCTCGGCGTTGGCCGGCATTGTCCCGGAGGATCACATTTTCGGAACCGAGTTTATCTATAATGAAGACGGTGAGATTGAAACCATTGCCCGCGCGACCGCCGGATACGGCAAGGTTGCCAGGCTCGAAGAACTGCTGGCCAATCTCCAGATCGGCCCGGACCATATCATCTATGCCGGGGACGGCAGCTCCGATCTTCATGCCATGCTGCATGTGAACGGCTGCGATGGGTTGACCATCGCGGTATCCGAGGCGCGCAAAGTCACGCAAGTGGCTCAGCGCACCGTACTGAGCGCGAATGCGCTGGCCATGCTGGTGCCCATCCTGGAGAAGGTCGTGGGCTGGCAGCAGGGGCAGATTCGCGAGTTCTTCGAGTCGAATGGATTCCTCGTCCAGGAGTGGGCGCGTGTCCGCACCGACTGGCTAACCCTCCGGCCGGCCTCTGCCCGGCTGGAAGAAAGCGCAAGTGCCTGAACCATGTCGCTGCTGGATCTGGTGGGCTGGGTGGCAACGGCGGTGGTCTCCGCCTCATACTTGTTCCGGAAGGCGAACACCTTGCGGAGAGTGCAGGCCGCTGCCGCGCTCATCTGGATGATCTACGGTTTCCTCCTCGGCTCCAAACCCGTGATCGTGGCCAATATCATTGTGGCCACGATCGCGATTTATTCCTCGCTCCGCACACGGGAACCCAGCGGCGGATAGCCAGGCGGTCCGCTTTGCCCGTCTCTGCTTCATGCAGCGGCAATCCTGGCGAAATGCGGATCACCGCTTCGTATAACAACTCCTTACGACATGATAAAGGGCAGGGCGCAGCCTGGCTCCGGCTGGGATCCTCGGCCAAAAGCACGGCTTCCGCAAGCTCGAGAGTCGGGCCTCGCCGGCTCCGGCTCTCATCGCGAAGACGCCGGCAGGCTGACTGTTCCCTCAGGCCGAAACGCGTTTGCAGGATGCCTCTAACCCCTTCCAGTTGCGGAACGTAGCGCTGTGGCGGGGGAAATTGATGCGCCTGATCGAAAAATAAGGAGAATGCCAATGCGGAAGCCGACTCATCACATATTCGTGTTCGCCAGTTTTCGGTTGGCTGGTGCAGCCAAGGGCATGTGTCACAAGAAGTGACATCGGGCGGGCAGCCCGCGAGCCCGGCAAGAATGCGAGAAAGGATGACGAAAATGGGAATCAAGAATCGATTGGATCTGGCATTGGTGATTTTCGTGGCGTCGGCTTGTATCGCGGTGTTCACGACCGGCGCAAACTCGGAAGCCTTTCACGGGATCGTATCCGATAGCGTTTGCGCCAGCAGTTCCGCGCAAGCCGGGGCGTGTAATCCGAACCGCATTCACTCCGACGTGGCGTCAGGCGCGAAATATGTGCTGACGGGGGAAGACGGCGCCTACGAATTGGACGGTCCGTCCGATCAGTTGGCGGCTTTTGCCGGCCATCCGGCCACGCTGATTGGCAGGATGGAAGACGGGCGGATACGCGTGTCAACGATCTCCGTTCCCCGGGCCGAACTTGGGGTGACAACGCCGTAATGCGAAATTAGAAGACAGGAGTCAGGAGTTAGAAGGGCGAGGCTGCTTTTTCCTTACCCGTGGCTCCCGACTCCTGAATTCATCGGGCGGAAGCCCGGTGCTTCCACCACTCCCGGCCTGCCGGCAGCGATTCGTTAAAGAATCATCCAGGCCTCGGCAGGAATGACCCTTCAATCCGCACTTGGACTACGGTGCCCCGTTGCGCTACCTTAAATCTTTGGCCAGAACGGCAAGCTTAGCTCAAAATGGCGCGGCGCGTCTGTCCGATGCAGGAGACAGCAGGAATGAAGAAGCTCGTAAGGATTGTCATCTTGCTATTGTGTGCCGCCTCATTTGGCGCTGCGCAAAGCACGCCTTCGCCCTCGCCATTGCCGGCGATCAGGATCATTCTGGTGGGGGACTCGACGATGGCCGTCAATAACGGATGGGGCCCCGGTTTTTGCGACATTGTGATTCCCCAGGTTTCCTGCGTGAACATGGCCAAGAACGGCCGAAGCTCCAGCAGCTACCGCGCGGAGGGCTCCTGGGCGAAGGTGATGGACAAACTCAGCGACAACTTCAAGTTCCAGACAACGTATGTGCTCATCCAGTTCGGACACAACGATCAGCCCGGCAAGCCGGGACGCTCCACCGATCTGGCCACAGAATTTCCGGTCAATCTGAAGCGTTATGTGCAAGAGGTCAAAGCCGCTGGAGCAAGGCCTGTGCTGATCACCTCGCTGACGCGGCGCCGGTTTACGAGCGGAATACTGGAAAACGACCTGGCTCCCTGGGCGGAAGCTACGAAAAAAGTGGCGGCCGAACAGGGGGTTCCGGTTCTCGACCTGAATGGCGAGAGTTTTGCCGCGGTCCAGAAGATGGGGCCGGCAGAGGCCAACACTTTGGCGATGGAGCCTCCACCGCCGGCAATTGCCGAAGCAGCGGCCAGGGGGGACTCGCCCGAGATGCCTAAGAAGAAAGCGGCTTCCGGAGGTGCGCCGGCCAATGTTCCTGCGGCGACGGCGTCTGCGGCTACTGCCGTGGCGGCGACGAACGAGGTGGAGCATACCGGGGCGGCCACCAGCCAGTTTGATTACACCGATCTGGGGGCGAAGGGTTCTGCCTTTTTTGGCCGCATTGCGGAAGGCGGTCCCCGATCTGCTGCCTTATATTCCTGCGCGCTAGCGGAACATCCGGGAGTTCAGTACGGAAAAAGCATGACACATCAACAACAGATCTCCATTCGTACCAATGGTCATGGGCACATGCATGATCTGACTTCGCAGGTTGCCGCTGCCGTGGCGGCTTCCGGTATTCGGACGGGAACGGCGAATGTTTTTGGCGTCGGCAGTACTGCCGCCATTGGCGCCATCGAATTCGAGCCGGGATTGCAACGCGATCTGCCGGAGGTTCTGGACAAACTGATTCCGCCCAGCCGTAATTACGGCCACGAGCAGGCGTGGCACGACGGCAACGGGCACTCGCATTTGCAGGCGACCTGGCTGGGACCATCGCTAACGGTGCCGGTAGCCGACGGCGAGCCAATGCTTGGCACCTGGCAACAGATCTTTTTTCTGGAGTGCGACGTGCGTGGCCGGCAACGCACGGTTGTCATTACCGTGATTGGGGACTTCCATGATAAGTAAATGTCAAGGGGAGACGAAGGTCCCCCTGCACTCAGCGG
>CAZUCM010000234.1:0-5679 GCA_964619235.1 uncultured Terriglobales bacterium | reverse complement strand
TGGCGAATTTGTTTCCCATGTTTGTGAAGCTGGAAGGGCGCCGCTGTCTGGTTGCCGGCGCCGGTCCGGTCGCGGAACAGAAGATCGAAAGCCTGTTGCTTTCCGGAGCGGAGGTGCATGTGGTGGCGCCGGAAGCGACGGAGTCGATTCGGGCGCTGGCGGCCGGAGGACAACTGCAGTGGAGTTCGCGCCGGTTCGTGTCCGCCGATTTGGAAGGAGTGTCGTTGGTCATTGCTGCCACCGGGGATGCGGCGGTCAACGGCGAAATCTTCCGGCAAGCCGAATCGCGAGGCATCTTCTGCAACGCGGTGGATGAGCCGGAGCATTGCCGCTTTTATTACGGGGCCGTGGTTCGCCGCGGCGATCTGCAGATTGCCGTATCGACCGCCGGACAAAGCCCCGCGCTGGCGCAAAGGCTGCGGGTTGAACTGGAAGCTCGCTACGGTCGCGAATACGGGCCGTTTCTGCAGTGGCTGGGCAAGGTTCGCCAACGGTTGTTCCGGCGAACTATGAATCCAGAACGCCGGAAGCAATTGCTCCACCAGATTGCGGCTCCCGAAGTATTCGAACGCTTTGCTTCGGCGAAGGCCCTCCCGAAGGGAGGGCAGGAGAAAACTCCGCGTCTCCGCGCATGTGCGCGAGATGCCGCCGCTGCATCTGGCGGGGGACGCTTGAAAGGCAAGGTATTTCTGGTCGGCGCCGGCCCTGGCGATCCAGAATTGCTGACGGCGAAGGCCATCCGCCTGTTGCGGCACGCCGACGTTGTCTTGCACGACGATTTGGTCAGCCCGGCGATTCTCGCCATGATCCCGCCGGCTGCAACGGTTATTAACATCGGCAAACGCTGCCGCAATAAATTCCTCACCCAGGAGGAGATCAATTCGCTGCTGATCTTCCATGCGGCTGCGTCCAACACGGTAGTGCGCCTGAAAGGCGGGGATCCCTCCATCTTTGGCCGCGCAGGGGAAGAGATAGAAGCGCTGACTCAGGCCGGCATGGAATATGAAATTGTTCCCGGAATCACCTCAGCCCTGGCCAGTGCGGCCGCTGCCGGTATTTCTCTGACGGACCGGCGCTACGCGTCGAGCGTGATTTTCACCACCGGGCATCGCCGTCCGGGAGAGCGCGTGAAATGGAAGCAACTGGCTGCGGCCGGTTCCACGCTTGCCATTTACATGCCGGGCAGCGGCTATGCCGAGCTGGCCGGCGGGTTGCGCGAAGCCGGACTGGAAGAGCACACTCCGTGTGCCGTGGTTTCCTCCGCTGGGTTACCCGCGCAACAAGTGTTGTGGACAACGCTGGCCGGCTTGGAACTCAACTCCGCGCTACCCGCGCCTTCGTTGGTGATCGTCGGCCAGTGCGCGAGCGCCTTGCCCCAACTGCAGACGCCGGATTGGTCGCGCGTTTCATCTGCAACACCGGAGCGATTCGCGAAGCCGGCAGAAAACTAGCGAAAGCAAGAATTCTTTCTCGACCAGCCGATCAATTGAATGGCCGCATCATTCCAGTCATCTTCTATAATGATTGGTACACCTAATACTGGAACTGAAAGCGGTTTGGAGAGAGCGCTTATCAAAGCAGGTCAATCGGAATCGGTGGAGAAATGCCAGTTGTGCTCGATACCGAGGCGGTTTCCGGTTATTTTTGCATTCCTCTTCGTTTTTCTTTTCATCGGGATGGCGCGGGCCGGCGCACCCGCGAATGCCAAGACGCTTGCCGCGGTCGTGGCCGTTACCAATGAGAAAAACCAGCCGGTACCGAACGCCAAGGTCGAGGTTCGTTTCGGCGGTAAGACCCTTAACCAGACGACTGCGGATGCCGGTGGCAAGGTTACTCTCAGCTTTCCCGCGGCCGGCAGCTATTTGCTGATTGTCAGTCACCAGGGCTTTGTCGACATCAGCACGGTGGTGGAGGTGAATGCTTCCGATTCGGGGCAGGAGATCGACGTCGTTCTGGGCAGCGCCGCTCTCAGCCAGCAAACCATCACGGTAACCGGCGAGGCCGCCAGTCCGATCGAGGATGCCGAAAGCGGCCAGAAAACTTTGCCGGCCGAGCAAGCCAAGGCCAGTGCCACGGTTCCCACCACCTTGAAGGACGCGCTGCCGCTGGTGCCGGGGATTGTGCGCGCCAAGGATGGCAGCGTGCGCATTGCCGGTTTTGGCGAAGATCACAGCGCTTTGCTGATCAACTCGGTGGACGTCACCAGTCCTTCCACGGGAGGCTTCGGACTTGGCGTTCCCATCGATAGCGTGCAGACCATTCAAGTTTCCGAGATGCCCTATCTGGCGCAGTACGGGAAGTTCACCGCCGGTGTGGTTTCGGCCGAGACGCGCCGCGGCGGCGACAAGTGGGACTACAGCTTGAACGATCCATTGCCGGATTTCCATATTCGCAGTGGGCATCTGGAGGGCGTGGCCGACGCCACCCCCCGATTCAATGTGAGCGGGCCGCTGCTGGCGAACCGGCTGTACTTTGTGGAAGGCGCTGAGATTCTTTTCAACAACCAGGAGGTGCGGACGCTCCCTTATCCGCAGAATCTGACGCGCTCGACCGCCTTCAATTCCTATACCCAGCTGGACGCGGTGATCACGCCGCAGCAGATGCTGACGGCGAGTTATCATTTTGCGCCCCACAGCCTGCAGTACGCCGGACTGGACTATTTCAATCCGCAATCGGTAACGCCGAATGCGAATTTCCACGAGTCTACGGCGACGTTGACTCATCGCTGGTCGATTGGCGACGGGGTGGTGCAAAGCACCATCGCCGACACGCAGGTTTCCAGCGGGATCGCTCCGCAGGGCAATGCGGACATGATCCTGTCGCCCATAGGCAACCAGGGCAATTACTTTGGCAGCGACTACCGCAACGCCAGCCGGGTGGCGTGGCTTGAACAGTGGACTCCGCGGACCATCAATTTTCTGGGTCAGCACATTTACCAGGTGGGTTCCCTCATCGGGCACAGCGAAAATGAGGGCACGTTTCAGGCCCGTCCGGTGGATTTGCAGGATGCGGAAGGACGGCTCATCGAGAGGATCGATTACACCGGGGGTGCGCCCTACCACGTTGCAGATACGGAACCCGCGATTTACGGCCAGGATCATTGGCTGCTGAACTCTCATCTCGCGCTGGACCTGGGAATCCGGCTGGAAGGGCAGACGATTACCGGCACCACACGCACCGCTCCGCGCGAGGGATTTTCCTGGTCGCCGGGAAAATCCGGCAATACCGTGGTGCGGGGCGGTATGGGGATCTTCTACGATTCGGTCCCGTTGGACGTATACGCATTCAACAGCTATCCCGAGCAGGTAATCACCACCTACGACGCGCAGGGCTTGCCGGTGGGTCCTCCGGTGCATTATTCCAACATCATCGGCGAGGTATCGCCGTCGTTTTCCCCGTTTATCGACCGGACGGTTAAAAGCGGGGATTTTGCTCCCTACAGCCTGGCCTGGAATCTGGAACTGGAGCGGATCGTCAAGCCGTGGTTGAAGCTTCGCCTGAAGTACCTGCAGAGCCATGAGCAGGCCATGATTACCATGCAGCCCGAAGTGGTCCAGGCGCAGGCGGCATATCTGCTGACTTCCTCGGGATGGGCGCACACCCGTCAGACCGAATTCACGGCGCGGATCGGCCCCGGGGAGGCGCGGCAATTCTACTTTTCCTATGTCCGGCAATATGCCCACGGCACGATCAACGATGCCGGTTCGTATCTGGGGAATTTTCCTTCGCCGATCGTGCAGCAGGGGCTGGTCGCCAGCCTTCCCAGCGAAATTCCCAACCGCTTCCTGCTCTGGGGGAGTTGGGGGAATCTGCCGCATAAAGTCAGATTGTCTCCGCATATCGAAGTGCGGAATGGATTTCCTTACCAGCCTACGAATATGGTTCAGCAGTACGTGGCTGTGACCGGGCCTCAGTTTCGCTTTCCGGAGTATTTCTCGGCGGACTTGCGGGTGTCGAAGGACGTGCAGGTGAAGAAGACGCATGCCGTCCGCTTCTCGCTGACGGTGCGGAATTTGACCAACCATTTCAATCCGCTGGAAGTGCATTCCAACCTTGCCGACCCGCAGTACGGAACGTTTTTCGGCAACTACGATCGTAAGTTCCTGCTGGACTTTGACTTTCTTTATTGATGGCTTGAACACCGCTTGGCCAAGGGCGTAGGATGTGAAATAACTCTTAACTGCAAAACCGGGGCCGGGTGGGGAACGCGGGTCGGTGAGGTGCTATGCCACAGAATTACGTGCCTATTTTCATCATTTTTCTGGTTGCCGCCGCGATTCCTGTGGTGACGTTGGCAGTTGCCAGGCTGCTGCGTCCGGCGAAACCGGAAAAGGAAAAGCTGATGCCGTACGAGTGCGGCGTCACCCCCGAGGATAACGCCCGCGGAAGGTACACGATCAGGTTTTACGTAATCGCCATTCTCTTTGTCGTCTTTGACGTGGAAACTATTTTCCTGTTTCCCTGGGCGGTGCAATACAAGGCCCTGGGACTCTTTGGTCTGGTGGAAATGCTGGTGTTTCTGGGAATCCTGATTGTCGGTTACGTTTGGATTTGGAAGAAAGGCGCTTTGGAGTGGATCTGAGGGGTGCTGCAAGCTCCGGGCTGCAAGCCGGATTGGGCAAGCCGGGTGCTGGCGATAGAAAGCTCAGGTTCGGCGGAGAATAGAAACTTAAGATGCCTGACGACGAGAAAGAGAAAATACCTGCGGCGCAGTCACCGGCGGAAAAGCCGGCGGCTCCCGCCGCCGCTGCCGCACCGGCCAAGCCCGCGGCTCCGGCCAAGCCGGCTGGTCCGGTTCCGCAACCCTGGAACGCGCCGCTGCCGAACAGCCTGCGGGACCGTTTCGGTTCGGCCATTCAGGAAGCGAATACCTATATCGGCCAGAACTATGTGACGGTCGATCGCGAAGTCGTTCTCGACGTGCTTCATATTCTGCGTGAGGAACAGCAGTTCGACTACTGCGTCGATCTCACGGCGGTGCATTATCCGAAGAAGGATTTGCAGTTCGAGCTGGTGTGGATCTTGTATTCGTTTGGGCGCAACGAGCGGATGCGAGTGAAGACCCGGATCAAGGACGGCGATCCGGCGCCCAGTGCGGTCTCCCTGTGGCCGACGGCGAACTGGCTGGAACGCGAGTGCTACGACATGTTTGGGATCGTATTTGAAGGGCATCCCGACCTGCGGCGCATCCTCCTGCCCGACGGCTGGAATGGATTTCCGCTGCGCAAGGATTACAGCATCCTGCAGCAGGACAAGGCGTGGGTGCAAGCGAACCTGGGCATCGAGAGCGGTCAATGACAGAACCGACATCTACCACACCCAATCAGCAGGACAGCGACCGCACTTTTCTGGACTCGAACGAACTGGTCCTGAATATGGGGCCGCAACACCCGTCCACCCACGGCGTCCTGCGCGTGATTCTGAAACTCGACGGCGAAAAGGTGCTGGGCACGGAATGCGTGATCGGCTATCTGCACCGCGGAGTGGAAAAGATCGCCGAAAACCGCACCTACGCCATGTTCAATCCTTACGTGGATCGCATGGATTATGTGGCCTCGGTTTCCAACGGCCTGGGCTATTGCCTGGCCATCGAAAAGCTGTTGAACACGGAAGCGCCATTGCGGGCGCAGTACATTCGCGTGATCATGACCGAGCTGAACCGGCTGGCCAGCCACATGG
>CAZUCM010000233.1:0-5687 GCA_964619235.1 uncultured Terriglobales bacterium | reverse complement strand
ATGATTACCTTGATGTTGGGATACTGGGACAAAATGCGCCTGGTCCCTTCGATTCCATCGATCTCCGGCATGTGGGAATCCATGAGGACCATTTCTGGGGGATTTGCGGCTATTTTATTCAAGGCGGTGAGGCAACTGCCGGCCTCGTCCACACCCTGCACACAGGTCATGCCCTCCAGCATCAGCCGCAGGCCGCTTCGCAGGATCGCATGATCGTCCACAATCAGAACTCGAACCGGTGTGTGCTTCATAGACTGCCTTCTCCAGGCCCGCCGCGCATCCGGCGGGACTCGTTAGGAAAAACCCAAGCAGCCACCCTGTAAAACCAGATTGCCCAGCGTGGAGAAACCCCCATGGCTACATGGGAAAACTTGATTATAGGGCTTCTTGATAATGCCGCCCACCCTCCTTGTCGATTTCATGAGTTGACCGCCAATGTGGCGCGTTGACATCAGGAATCGTTAGGAGGCGCCCGATGAGCGAGTCCATGGTTTCGCTGCTTCCAGGGAAAGACACTACCGTTCTGAAGCTGCAGGGCGACTGCCGGGTTGATGCGGCGCGGTTGTTGCTTGACCAATTGCTGCAATCACCCGCCAATCAAAATGTGGTGGTGGATTGGGAAAAGGCCGAGCATGTCGACACCTGCGTTCTGCAGGTACTGCTTTCCTTGAAAAGGCACTTGGGGCAACGAGGTTTCTCGCTCAGCGCAGTTAAAGATAATCCCGTAATCCGCGAGTATTTGCAACTTGCCGGCCTGTCCGGAGACTTGCCGCTGCAGTCCGCTGAATCGCCAACTCGCGAGGAGATCGTCGATGCCTAAAAAAATCCTCGTGGTGGATGATTCGTCGATCATGCGGCAGATGGTTTCGTTCACTTTGCGCTCAGCCGGTTTTGAAGTTCAAGATGCGGTGAATGGCGAGGAAGCATTGAAGCTGATCGAAAACCAAACCTTCGATTTGATTGTGACCGACCTGAACATGCCGGTGATGGATGGGATTGCTCTTATCGAGTGGGCCCGCAAATTACCGGGCAGCCGCTATACCCCCATCCTTATGCTCACAACCGAAGGGGGAATGCAGCGGAAGATGCAAGGGAAAGCGGCCGGTGCTACGGGATGGATCGTGAAGCCCTTTGATCCGCCTAAGTTGTTAGCTGTGATTTCGAAGGTATTGCTGTAAGAGGTCCATGGAAAGACCATGAAGATAGACTTAAGCCGTTTCCGCCAAGCTTTCTTTCAGGAAGCTGCGGATCATGTCAACCAAATGGAAGCGGCATTGTTGCTGCTGACGTCGGCGGCCGGTGACGGCGATGCGCTCAATGCCATCTTCCGGGCGGCCCATTCCATTAAGGGTGCTAGTGGAACCTTTGGGTTGGACGATGTCACCCGCTTCACGCACCGGCTCGAAGAATTGCTGGACGCGATGCGGCAAGGAAGATTGCAGACGGACTCCGCGCGCGTGCAGTTGCTGCTGCAGGCTTGCGATGTATTGCGAGGTCTGCTGGCAACCGCCGATGCCGGGGCCCCTCCTCCGGCGGAAGCCGAAGAGATGATGGAAAAGCTTACCGTGGCCCAACGGACCGGCGAGTTTGTGCCGGACGCGGAACACAAATTGCGGAAGCGTGACCGTTATGGCGATCCCGTCGGCTGCAAAATCTTTGCCATTCAATTTCAGCCATCTCCCGGCATTTTTCAGGAGGGTATGGACCCCCTGCTGGTACTGCGGGAACTCTCTGAACTGGGCACCATTGAGGAAGTTAAACCCGACCTGTCGCGGCTGCCGGCCTTGGGCGATCTCCAGTTCGATATTTCCTATCTCTCCTGGGACATTCGATTCGCCACCAAAAAGGAAAGAACAGAGGTTCAAGATGTATTTGCCTTTGTCGAAGACGGAGCCGAGATTGCGATCCAATTGGAAGTGATCGAGGGCAACACCAAAAAAGAAGAGGTGGCGGCTGTGAAAGACGCCGGTACGGCCAGCCCGCGAGGTGCGGCCGCGCAGCGTCACGACTCGGCTTCCATACGGGTAGCCACCGAAAAGGTGGATCAACTCATTAACCTGGTGGGCGAATTAGTAATTGCGCACTCGATGACCGTGGAGATCGCCAATCACTTTACTCCCGAACGGCTCCCGGAACTGCAAGCCTCGCTCATGGAAGCCGGGCGCAATATGCGGGAACTCCAGGAGCGGGTGATGGCAATACGCATGTTGCCCGTCGGGAGCATTTTCGCCCGCCTGCCGCGAATTGTGTACGATATCGCCGGTGCGAGCGGTAAATCCATTGGCATTAGTTGGACAGGCGAGGAGACCGAACTGGACAAGGGTGTCCTGGAAGGCATGATGGATCCGCTGACGCATCTGGTGCGTAACGCCGCCGATCATGGGATCGAAAGCTGCGAACAAAGACGAGCCGCGGGCAAACCCGAAGCAGGCAAGATTCATTTGCATGCTCGCCACCAGAGCGGCAATTTCATCATTGATGTTTCCGATGACGGCCAGGGGCTGAATCTGGCGCGCATTCGCGAGAAAGCCATCGAGCGCGGATTGCTGTCCGCCGGCGACGACCTGACGCCGGAACAGATTCAGGCCATTATTTTCCATCCCGGGTTTTCCACCGCCGAACAGGTGAGCGAGATCTCGGGCCGCGGCGTGGGCATGGACGTGGTGCGCAGAAACGTCGAAGCTCTGGGGGGAACCGTCACTCTCCGCAGTATCGAGGGAAAGGGAACGACCATCGGTATCAAGTTGCCGCTGACGCTGGCCGTGCTCGAAGGGCAAGTGGTACGGGTCGGCGATCAAACGTACGTCCTGCCGCTGGTTTCGATCGTCGAATCGATTCAGCCCTCGCGCGAACAAGTGCGGGCAGTGGCCGGCCAGGGTGAGGTGGTGATGCTGCGGCAGGAGCCGTTGCCTCTGTTGCGTCTGCACCGAATTTTCGGCGTTCCCACTGAGGTGGTAGAGCCAAGCCGCGGATTGGTTGCCGTGGTGGAAAACGAGAACCACCGCGTGGCCCTCCTGGTTGATGAACTACTCAACCAGCAGCAGGTTGTCATCAAGAGTTTGCAGTCCAATTTTCACAAAGTGGAAGGCGCCATGGGCGCCACGATCCTGGGCGACGGGCGTGTTTCCCTGATCCTTGATATTGCCGGTTTGGTGGAGTTGTATCACCAGACCGGTGGAACCGCGCTCGAAGGTCCGGAGATTCCGGCGTTCTTTGTTACCGCTGAGCCGTCCATCCCGGGCGGCACCGATTCTAGACACACATGAATTCATTAGAAAGGTATTTCACCATGAACTGGTTCAAGAATCTCAATACCCTGGCGAAGCTGATGCTCGCCTTTTGTCTGATCTCCGCAGCCATGGCGTTTGTCGGATACGAAGGCATCGCCGGAACCAATACCATCAAAGCGCTGTTCGACACGCTGAACGAGCAGGACATGGTGGGACTCGTGGCCATGAAAGAGGCCTATACCCACAAGATCGAGATTGCTCGAGACAATCGCTCCATAGTTCTGGCCACCGATAGCGCGCAAGTAGAGCAGAAAGCCAGCGCCGTCGACGACGATTTCGTCGGTTTGCACGAGGAGTTAGCCAAGGCCGAGAAGACGCTGGTTAGCGAACAGTCTAAAGCCAGCATGGCCAAGATCAACGAACTGCTTCCGACATACGAGGGAATGGAAAAGGAAACGGGGAGACTGGCCCGCGCCGGCAAACTCAAAGAAGCCGCTGCCAATTTGTCTACTTCGCAGTCACTTTCAGGCCAGCTCAATCAGCTGATGGCGGAGATCTGCAATGCAAAACAGGAAAGGGCCAAGGAGGCGGGCGAGCAGACTGCCGCGATTTACAGTCATTTGCGCAACATGTTGGTCGCGACCATTTGTCTTGCGGTGCTCTTTTCCCTGGGCCTCGGCTATTTTATTGCGCAACTGATCGCCCGGCCGCTAGTGGCCACGGTGGACGTGTTGGAAAAAGTTGCCGCCGGCGACCTGACGGCGCAGCTTGAAGTGGAAACAAAAGACGAGGTTGGGCGGATGGCCGAAAGCCTGAATCGGGCGACCGAAGCTATGCGCACGGCCCTCAGTGAAGTTCGGGCTTCGGCCGAAAGTATGGCCAGTTCGGCTCAGGAATTGGCGTCGTCATCCGAAGAACTAGCGTCGGGCGCGCAGGAACAGGCTTCGAGCCTGGAGGAAACCACATCCACCCTGGAGGAGATTACCTCCACGGTGAAACAGAACGCGGACAACGCCAAGCAGGCGAACCAGGTGGCAGCCGGTTCCCGTGACACGGCGGAAAAGGGCGGCCAGGTGGTTACCGAGGCGGTTACCGCCATGGGCGAAATTAACGAAGCCTCCAAGAACATCGCCGAAATCATCACCACGATAGACGAGATTGCCTTCCAAACCAACCTGCTGGCGCTCAACGCGGCGGTAGAGGCGGCACGGGCGGGCGAGCAGGGACGAGGGTTTGCCGTGGTGGCCACGGAAGTCCGCAATTTGGCCCAGCGCAGCGCCACCTCGGCCAAGGAAATCAAGCGCCTCATCCAGGATTCGGTGCGCAAGGTAGAGAATGGTTCCGCGTTGGTGAACAAGAGCGGCGAAACCCTGCACGAGATCGTGGGATCGGTCAAGCGCGTCACCGACATCGTGGCGGAGATCGCGTCGGCGTCGCGCGAGCAGTCCCTAGGCATCGAGCAGGTCAACAAGGCCATGCTGCAGATGGACCAGGTAACGCAGGCCAACTCTTCGCAGACCGAGGAACTCTCGTCTACCGCCCAGGGCTTGTCTACCCATGCCCAGCAACTGCAGACGCTGGTGGAGCGTTTCCGCCTCGATGAGAGTGGACAGAGGCAGCAATACGCCACGCCCGCGCCAGAGGTACACGGGACGGTTTCGCCGCTCGCGGCCAAGGCCCGCACGCAGCGGACAAGTTTCCATACCGGCTCTGCGGGCCCTCTTCCGAAGATCAAGCCCAATGGCCATGACACCAGCGCCAATGCCTTCGAGGAATTTTAGGCAGTTGGTTGGCCATTGCCGCGGAAAGCGGCAGGAGAGGAGCAATAGACATGATGGAACAGATGGAAAGCGACGAGCGCCAGGCGGCCTTTGTGACCGTCAGTCAGTATCTAACCTTTTCTTTGGGCGCCGAGGAGTACGGCATCGAACTCCTAAAGGTGCAGGAGATCAAGGGTTATCTTCCCGTGACCCCTATTCCGAACACTCCCCGTTACATCCAGGGCGTGATGAACCTGCGCGGCGCTGTGATTCCCGTGGTGGATCTGCGCGCCCGCTTTGGGATGGAGGGAATCACCTACACGCAGTTCAACGTAATCATTGTCATCAACGTCGGAACCCGGGTCATGGGCCTTTTGGTGGATGCGGTTTCGGATGTGCTCAATCTGGGGCCAGGTGAGTTACGTCCGGCCCCGGATTTTGGCACGCAGGTCGACATCCGATTTATTACCGGGATGGCATCAGCCGGCGACAAGATTGCCGTGCTACTCGACATAGACAGCCTCTTGACCGAAGCTGATTTGACGGTTGGACAGGCCACCAGCAGCTAACGACAAGTAGTTAGTAGCTAGGGCTCGCCAGCGGCCCTTAGCTACTACCTGCCAACTACGAACTACTAAGGGACCCCATGCAGCCGGGAACGAATATAACGATTACCGCTCAGGAATTTGAGCTGTTT
>CAZUCM010000232.1:0-5736 GCA_964619235.1 uncultured Terriglobales bacterium | reverse complement strand
CTGCTCCAGCGCCTTCAGATCGGGCACGATGACCGTACGTCCATCCAGTCGAATGATGCCGGCCGCCTGCAGCCGGCTGAAATTGCGCGACACCAGCTCGCGCACCGTGCCGATTTGTGCCGCCAACTCCTGATTACTGGCGGGAAGCGTGAATTCCATTCCCGCGGGGGTCTTCTTGCCGGACTGGGCCAGCCGCATCAGCAACGATGCCTGGCGCGCCCGCACCGTGGTAAACGATAGTTCTTCGATAATCGCCACCAGATTGCGCAAACGCCGTCCCACCATGCGCAACATCTTGAGCGCGACCGGCGGGTGTTCCACGCATAACGCATGAAATTCCTGCCGGCTGACGAACAACAAAGCCGTATCCCCAACGGCCTGGGCGGAAGCCGGATAGCTGCCGCCGTCGAAAACCGGCAATTCGGCTATGGATTGGCCCGGCCCGTCTATGGAGAGCACCTGCTCCCTTCCCGAGGGAGAACTCTTGAATGTCCGCACCGCTCCCGATTCCACCAGGTACAGCCCCGGGCAGGTGTCGCCTTCGGAAAAAATCAGCTCGCCGGCGGCAAAGCGGCGCAATACCGCGCGCCGCGCCAGAAATTGCAATTCCGTTTCGCTCAGCTCCGAAAAAATTGGCGCTTGCGCAAACACTTCCGTTCGACCGCTCTTTTCATTCGGCATAGATTCATTGTAATAAGTGACAAGTGCCAAGGAACAGGTAATAAGCCAACCATGGCCGGCGCCGGGAATCGGACGAAAAAAGGAAACCGCCTGAGCACTGATTGAACCGGCAATTCAACCAATCACCGCGCCCCTGTGGCAGTCCGCAAGTGAAGGGTTAGTGTTGGCTTATTCCTGGTTACGGATCGCTTATTGCCGGGCCTTAGGCTGGTATACGCAGAAGGGCTCTTCATCCAGCATATCGCCCGTAGCGGCGTAGGCGCGGGCGCGGCAGCCCATGCAGACATTGCGGAATTCGCAGCAGCCGCACTTGCCTTTCAAATTGCCGGTATCGCGCAAGGCGGCGAAGACCGGGGAATCCTCCCAAACTTCGCGGAAACTCTGGCGCTGCAGATTTCCCGCCTCCACCGGCAGGTAACCGCACGGGTAGATTCCGCCTTCGAAGGAAACAAAGCATACGCCCGTACCCGCCAGACAGCCTTTGGTCATGGCATTCATTCCACCGGGGTGGCCGCCCGGATGACCGCTGGGCCCCGGATGCCCGGCCAGCTCGGCATTTTTCCGGATCACCACGCCTGTGCCGGAGGGCATCAGCATCTCCGCCGGACCAATCCCGGAATTCCCGGAGGTCTCCGCCGCGGCGGGAGGCGCTCCGTAGCCGGATTCCCTGCGTTCCTGAGCGCGGCGTTGCCGCACCACGCGGAAATAATGCGGCGCGCAGGTGGCCTTCAATTCAATTCCGCCTTCCAGCGAGCGATCGTAGAACCAGTTCAAGATCCGTTCGTACTCGTCGGTCGGAACCATCTGCCGGTCGGCAATCTCGACGCCGCAGCCCACCGGCACCAGCAAAAACGTATGCAACGCGTCGGCGCCAAGATCGCGGGCCAGCTCCAGCACCTGCGGCAACTGCGCCGCGTTGTGCCGGGCAATCGTCATATTAATCTGCACCGACATGCCCAACTGCTTCAAATTGCGCAAGCCGCCAATCGCGCTCTCGTAAGCGCCGGGAATGCCGCGAAAGCTGTCATGCGTCTCGGCGTCGGCGCCATCCAGGCTGATGGAAACGCGCTTCACGCCGGCTTTCACAATCCTGCGGGCCACCGCCTCGTCCACCAGCGTGCCGTTGGTGGCCAGGGCCACCCGCAGCCCTCGCTCCGTGGCCAGGGCGGCCAGCTCGAAGATATCGCGCCGGTACAGCGGTTCGCCGCCACTCAACACCAGGATGGGGTTGGCGTAAGCCGCAATCTGTTCAATGATTTCGCGGGCTTTCGCGGTAGGCAAATCCAATGGAGAGCTGAGCTCGGTGGCTGTGGCACGACAGTGTATGCAACGCAGATTGCAGCCCTTGGTGACTTCCCAGAAAACCAGCCGCGGCTTGCCCGCTTCCGGCTGGAGTTTGGTTGCAGCACTGTCGTTCATGAATGCTCCTCGCTCTATTCAACATAGGGGCCAATCTCCGGGGGCACAACGAAACTAGTCACTTGGCCATGTGATGTTCGTCACGAAGGTTTCACGGTTTCAAAGTTAGGCACAAATGAAACGATTGCATTTCCCATTATGAATCGGATTTCAAAGTTCTAAACCACCCAGGAAACTTGCCTCCTGCAAACGTTCAGTACAGGCGAAGCAACTTTGAAGCCTTCCCTATGGTCCCACTCCCCCGGAATGGCAATCCATGCACTTGACGCCCTCGGGCAGCTCGCCGCCGGGGTGCTCGAACTTCTGGCTGGTGATTTCCGTTTTGGCGATGCCGGTCACCTGTCCGATGAAGAGATGGCAGGTCGTGCAATCGTTCGTCAAAGTCTTGCCCTGGGCGGTAACGTGCTGGCCATCATGGCAGCGGAAACAGCCGGGGTAGTAGAAGTGGCCGATATTATCGGGATGGGTGCGCCAATCAACCTTCATTTCCGGGAAAAAGCTGGTGGAGTAGATACGCTGCACTTCGCGGATCGTATTCTCGAGGGTCGCAGATTGCAGGCTGGGGTACTTGGCATAAAAATCGCGCAACGAATGCTCAATGCCTTGCATGGCCTCGCCGGTGGTTTTATAGTCTCCAGTCAACGCGGCCACCGCCTGCTGCTTCATGAAGGGGACAGAAGGATCCAGGCGTCCGGCCAGCAACGACTGATCGACGGAGCGGTCCGGCGGCACATAAATATGTGTGGGCCGGTTATGGCAGTCGATGCAATCCATCTTGAGCTTGGGCGCGGCGGCCAGTTGCGCATCGCTTTCGGCGGCATCGCCTGCTTTATATACCGTAACCTGGCCCGTATTCAGGTTCTTGACCTGCACCCAATCGATCTTTTCGCGCGTCGGGTCGGTTACGGCATACGTGATCTCGTTGCCGATGTTCATATGCCAGTGAATCCCGGTGGCCAGACCGGTGGTGGGATCGCCGCCGCCAGTCTTGATCAACAGCCGGATCTGTTGCGGAGTGTTCTTCTCATCGGTTCCGAAATGGGTGATGGCCTTGAACTGATCGCCGACGAATTTGCGCGGCCAATGGCATTCTTCGCAAGTTCCCTGCGCCGGGCGCAGATTGGCTACCGGAGTGGGAATGGGCCGCGGAAACTTGTTAAAGAGCGTGGCATACACCTGGCGGGCGCCCGAGAGTTTGGAGCGCACATACCAGTCGGCGCCGGCGCCCACATGGCAATCGACACAGCGCACGCGCGCGTGTGGCGACTGCGAATAGGCCACGAATTCGGGGTTCATCACCCGATGGCAAAGCTGTCCGCAAAACTGCACCGAGTCGGTAAATTCATAGGCGCGGTAGCTGCCCAGCACGCTCAACATCACAAACACCACGACAAAACTCAGGAAGAAGGCGAGGGCGCTGCGCTGCTCGGGAAGATTCAGATCGATGCGGGGAAACAGCGGAACCCGGCCCTCAGTGTAGAGGTGGCGGTGACGGCGCTCGATGAAAAAACCCAGAAGCACCAGCAACAAACCCAGAACCAGAAATCCCGGCGCCACCATGTAGGCCAGAATGTCCACGTAGGGACTGGGGTGGCCGGCGAGGACGTCGATCAGGAACAGAAAAACGATATTGGCAAAACTGACGGCCGCCAGTGCCGCGCCCGCCAGCCCTACCGGGTTGCGCAACAGGCTCATTTTCTGCCCGGCTTTCCCGCCCTGCTTCGCGTTCTCCTGGTCGTTCATGCAACCTCCTGGAAACTTGGTTTGAAACCTTATTTTGCCTCGTCGTTGCCCTCTTCCGCAGCAGCTTCAATAGCATCAGCAACAGTCTCGGTGTCGGCGCCATGTTCATCCACGTAATGTTCGATCGACATGCGTCCGTCATACCAGGACCAGTTCATGGGGTAGACATCGGGATCGAAGATCACCTCGTAGAAGTGCCATACCACGATGGCCAGAGTGGCCAGCACCGCTTCGTAAAAGTGAATCGCGGTAGCGATATCGATAAACCAATGCGGCGCAATGCGGCCCATCTCAACCTTGAACCACAAGGCCAGGCCGGTGGCGCCCATCACGAACATGCCCCATACCAAAGCCAGGTACTCGAACTTTTCGCCGTAGTGGAAACGGGCAAATTGCGGCTTTTGTGTACTGATGCCCAGGTAGTACTTGAAGGTTTCCACCACGTCCCAGGCATCGCGGGTCGCCGGCAACATGTCCTTGAACATCTTGCGCCCGTTGCGCCGCGAGGCCAGGTAGAAGGCATGGAATAAACTGACGCCAATCAACACCACGCCGGCAACACGGTGGATGATGCCGCGGGCGCGCTCGTGGATCAGCAGTACGGAGGCAAACCACGAGTCGGGGTATTTCAAGGCAAAACCGGTGATCACCAGCGTAATGAAGCTGAGCAGAAGGATCAGATGCTGCAGGCGCTGGGTCATATCCATGCGGACGACAATACGGCGATGCGCATCTCGCTTCTCGATCGCCTTCCGGCGCCAGATCAGGAAGTTGTGCAGCAGCATGCCTCCGATGGTTACGCCGATCATCAGCAGGTAAAAGCGCCGGATCCAACGCACGGCCTTGCTGCCGATATCGGCCGAGAGCGGAACGTCGATATGAATCTTGCCGCTGGTAAAGCCCTCGGTCGCGCCAGGATGGCACTTGCCGCAGGTGACCACCAGATTCGCCTTATTGATCGTGGACTTCGGATCGCTCGAAGGTAAAATATTGTGCACCCCATGGCAGGAGGCGCAATTGGCGGCGATGTTCGAGCCGCCTTCGGTGGCCAGACCGTGATAGCTGGCCATATAGGTGGTTTCCCGGCGGCCCGGGATGCCGAACTCCTGCGTCAGCCGCACGCCTTCATGGCAACGGCCGCAGGTCGTCTTGGCCAGTTGCTGCGCCGCCACCGGCGAAGTCGGATCAACCACCGATTTGATCAGGTGGATACCGTGGCAATCGGTACATACCGGGGCTTGCCAGTCTCCACGCGCAATCGCCTGGCCGTGAATGCTGCCCATGAATTCGGTCTTGATGCTGCCGTGGCATTTGGCGCAGGTTTCCGGAACGTTAAATTTGAAGATCGGCGACTTGGGATCGGCCGCATTCAGGATCTCATGCGTGCCGTGGCAGTCGGTACATACCGCCGCCGAAGTGTTGCCCGCCGCAACCGCGCGTCCATGAACACTTTCCTGATAGGAGGTATAGGGCTGCGTAGTCTGGCCGCTGCCCTCCATCACGAACTTCTGTCCGTGGCATGCGCCGCAGGTCTTGGGAATGTTGGCGTGATTGACCTTGGAGTTGGGATCGGAGGCAGGCAGCAGTTCATGCGGACTGCCGTGGCAATCCACGCATGTGGCAGCCTTCGTATCGCCTTCCTTGATGGCCTTGGCATGAAAGCCATTGTCGTACTGCGCCTGCTGCTCGGCGTGGCAGGTGGCACACTTTACGGTCGCCGGCGCGGGATCGTGCGGGAAGGCCTTGATGTCCTGATGGCAATCGGCACACTGAAAGATGGAGCCGTGCATCGAAGCCTTGAACTTGTCCTGGTTTACGTACAGGCTCACCGATTTCCCGTTGACCTCTTGCGTCAAGCTCGGATCGTTATGGCAACCCAGTCATTCCTCGGTG
>CAZUCM010000231.1:0-5740 GCA_964619235.1 uncultured Terriglobales bacterium | reverse complement strand
GCTCTGCTTGGCGTGCAATCTCTCCCTGAGCAGTCGCTGTTCCGCGTTACTCTTGAGTTCTTCGCTAAGATGCTGCAGTACGGCTTTGAGCTCTTCCGGGCTGAATGGCTTCGTCAGGTACTCATAGGCGCCCAGTTTCATGGCCTGCACCGCCGAATGAATGGTGGCGAAGCCTGTGATGATGATCACGGCCGTCTCCGGCCGCCGCGCCTTGATATGCCGTAATGCTTCCAGTCCGTTGGCCCCCGGCAACCGCAAATCCATCAGCACCACGTCCACGCTATGCAGTTCCAGCAAGCGATAAGCGTGCTCCGCACTATCCGCAACAAAAGCATTGAATCCCACGGATTGCGCCGCCTCACGGCAACCTTCGCGGATGGCTCGCTCATCATCCACTACCAACAGGTTCCACACGGAAGAAGCGCGCGGCGTCACGTCCAACAGTGCTGTCGTTCCCGCACTATGCATAGAACTCCCTCCCTGTTTCCCTTACCTGCCCGAAAAGTCCCAAAATGGGCCAAACATACCGGCCATAAGCATAGCCGTTTTTTTGCCAAAAATGAACGCCTATCTTGCTGATTTCAGAAGGAATTTTTACGGTAGGACAAGAAAGCAGGCGGGATCAAACGTCCTTGCGGGGTTGCTTAATGCAGTCTTCAGGCGCTTGAAAAATCGCATAAACACCGCATTAGATGCGGGCTTGCGGCACTTATCCCAAAATGGAACACGAATCCCAAATCGAAACGGCCGCACCCCTATTTCGGGAAAACAAGGCCTGAATTGGGATTTCAGCCGTATACATGATTTTGCAATTCATTTTCATTTTTGGCACTGGCGCGGCCAAGCAAGAAAGGTCTCAAAGCTCCGGAACCTCAAGCCGGCTGGGCGCTGTTTCTGCCTGCTATACCCTTGGTTCCCGCAGCGCCCCCGACTCTTGAACTTCCAAAACTTTGAAACCTTCCCTCCTCACCTGCCGGAAGTAGATTCAATCATAGCCGCGCCGTGTTGTGCCGCGCCATGCTCCGGCTGAACGATGACTCCGTCGAAGGCGGTGGCGGCAAACAAGCGCCCGTGAGCGGCGGTCAACGTACGTGCGATGAATCCGGCGTACTGTTTCTGCCAGCGTCCGTCGCGTGAGCTGACATAAACCTCACCCTGCCCGGAGACGGCCAGCAATCGATGGCCTTCGGCGTCGTATGCCAGGCTGACCAAATTACGCGGCGGCAGTCCGTCCAGAACGTGTTCCCAGGTCACGCCAAAGTCGGAACTGCGAAACACGCCTTCCCGGGTCGCCAGCCACAGTACTTCGTCCGGTGTTACCGCGGCGCCGTAGAGAATGGTGATGTAGGAGGGGATTTGGATCGATTTCCAGGTTTCGCCGCCGTCTCGCGAGGCGATGGCCGTACGCAAGGTGGCAGCCAGTACGGTTGAGCCGGAGGCTTGCACGGCAACAAAATCGTTTTGTTCCAGCGCGGCGCCGCGGCGCCAGCTCTTGCCCTCGTCCGTAGAGGTATATATACCGGTCGAGGTTGCGGCAAACCACTTCGCGGGAGTCAATTCGAGTTGCCGAACCCGGCTATCCAGTTCGGACTTCGCCCACTCCATTCTGGGCCGTTCGGCAGTCTTCCCTCTCGCACTTGAGCGGGTAGCCATCTGAGGAGCCGCTTTTTCCTGCAGCACCAGGTTGATGGGGCGCCACTCGCCCGAACCGCGCGTCAGCTCGAAAATGCCGTGGTTGGTGCCCGCCAGAATGTGCTCGGCATCCGCCTGCGCCAGGGCAAAAACATCCAGCTTCTCGAGCCCGTTGTTCACCTGCTGCCAACTCTGGCCGGCATTATGCGAGAGGAATACGCCGCCAAACTCTTTATCGTTGACCAGGCCGGCATAGATCGTCTGGGCGTCAAAGCGGTCGGCCAGCAGGCTGGCCACCTGGCGATGCGCAAAGCCGCGATTGGAGGCCTGGAAGCTCTGCCCGGCATCTTCGCTGGCCAGAACGCCGCTGCGGTCCGTCGCCAGCAATATGTGCCGGGGGTTGAGCGGATCGATATGCACGTCGTTCACGATGATGTTGGCCGCCGAAACTCGCTTCCACGTCTGGCCGGCATCCGTGCTCTTCCATAAGCCTTCGGTGGTTCCGGCATAAACGACGGCGGGATCGACCGGGTCCTGCTTCAGCACCCGCGTACGGCGTGCGGAAAACGGAATACCCTGCACCTTGTGGAACAGTCCCGCGGCATTCGTGCTGCGGTAAATCCCCGAGCACGCGCTCAAATACACATTGTCGGAGCTGTGGTGGTCCACAATGATGGAAAACACGTCGGAATCGTCCACCACGCCATTCTTGATGGAGTGCCAGTTACGCCCTCCATCCTCGGTCTTCCAGGGCAAATGCCAGGTGCCGGCGTATATGACCTCGGGATTCCGCGGATCGATGGCGATGGATTCGATGTTTTTGATTTCCGCGTGATGCGCGGGAGAAATGCGTTCCCAGGAATCGCCGCCGTCCCGGCTGCGAAATACGCCATCCAGCGCTCCCACCACCATAATTTTGGGGTCGGAGGGCGCCAGCGCCATGGCGCGGATGGATTCACCGTGCATGCCCGGCAAGGTCTGCCAAGTGTGCCCGCTATCGCTCGAGTGGAACAGGTCTCCAGTTTCCTGTTCAACGCTCCAAGCGGAAACATACAGAGTTCCCGAAGTTGGATTCATTTGCACGTGATCGAGCACGTAATCGTCGCCGACGCCCAGATGCGCAAATCGAGTCCAACTACCGCCGTTGTCGTTAGATACGAATAACTGGCCCGAACTGGTGCCCAGGTATATACGCGACGGCATTTGCCGGTCATAACTAAGACTGCGCGCGTCACCGCCATCCGGACCCAGCGGAATCCACTGGGCGTTCGCGGTACGGTTGAAGCCCAAGCCAGACAGCAGCAGTATGATGGGAAACAGGCGTTTTGCGGTTCTCGACATAGGATCGATCACTCTCCGGATCTTCCAATGAATTTTAGGATGCTTTCCCGTGCCCCAGCGCGCCCAAGCGGCACGCCCGGTGTCGTGCAAGGACAGTATCCCCCCAACTCCCGCCCGGCGAAAGTAACGAACGGACAGCCGTCCGCCATAGACCGGACATCCTTAGGACCAGTAATAAGTAACAAGCGACCAGTGGCAAGTGACAAACGTGATTACCGGGCACGCACCTACAGACAACAAGGGCCGGCCGGGTGGTATACCCGGCCGGCCCTTGTTGTCAGGTTTGACTTCGTTGTTTATGCCGCCGGCTTCTTTGCCTTGGCGCCTTTGTGTGCCGGCGCCTTCTTGGCCGGCATCTTCATAGCGTTCTCATCGAAGGTCTTCGTTCCTTCCACATTGAAGGTAGCTCCGGCCGGAACCACATAGATCTCGGCGCGATTGCCGCCCGCCGTGCCTGTGCGCACTTCGATGCGTTTCGAATCGATCCCCTTCTCCTCCGTCAGATAGGCCTTGGTGTTGACCGCCCGCTCCTGCGCCAGCGTAATCCCACCCTTCTCTTCCGGGTCGAAATATCCGATCACGACCGCCTTGGAATCGGGCTCACGCTGCAGGCGCAGCGCCACGTCATCCAGAATGGCCTTCGCGGTGTTATCGACACGGGCAGGCTTCTGTTTATTGGGGAAGGAAATTTCTCCGATCTTGCTTGCCGTCGGCGGCGGCGGCGGAACTTCCACCTGCACCGTCGTATCGCAGGAAGCCGACAGGCCGCGGTCATCCGTCACTGTGCCGCTGACCGTGATCGGCCCTCCGGGAGCGCCCGCCGTATCAAGATTCACGGTGGCGCCGGCGTCGGTGAGGTGTCCGCTCGAGGTCTTCCAATCATAGGTCAGCGGACGATTGTCCGGGTTGGTCCCTTCACTGGTGATGGTAACCGGATCTCCAGAACGAACCGTCTTGGGATTGGCGGAACAAGCCATTGTCGGAGGGTGCTTGGGCGGCTCGTTGACGGTGAACTGCTGACCATCGCACTTTGCCGAATTGAACTTCGGGTTGACCTTCGGGTCGGTCGCCGTGGCTCCCACGGTGTAGCTGCCGGGCGCCAGGCCGGTGGTGTCCACTGTCGCCGTCTGATCCTTCGGGCTAAGCTTGCCGCCGGTGGTATTCCATTCGTACTGGATCTTGTGTTTGGGATTGAAATTCTGCGTGGTCATGGTGGCGTTCACCGGTTCACCGGCCATCACCGTAGTGGGTTGCAGAGAACAGGTCGCGGTGGGAGCAACCGGCGGCTTAATGCTGCCGAGCCCTATCACCAGACCACCTTGTACCCGCGCCCCCTCGAAGGTGCCGCTGCCGCCGACTTCGTTCACCTTTTGCGATTCGAACATAAAGTCAGCCTGGAACAGGCGCACCGCGACGCGGTTCTTATAGAGCCACAAATCGATTCCGCCGCCGATGGCGCCGCTGAACCCGTTCGCGGTGTTCAACGAAACCGTCTTGGGGGTAACCCGGGCTGCGCCAACCAGAATATGCGCAAACGGGGAAAAGTGTTGCGTCCGGATGGCCAACCTGGGTCCCGCCATGTATGTGGCGATGCTCGGCGACACGCACGAACCGGAAGTCACATTGGTCATCGTCAGCGGTGGAAAGGCTTCCTTGATGCTCTGGTTCGAGCAATAATGCTTGCCGGCATCGCCTTCCAAAGCCACCCACTTATTGAAATTGTAGGCCACGGCAGCATCCCATCCGCGCGTTTCATCGGACATGGGAAAGGTGGGCTGCATAGACAACGTCGGCCCGGCCGGTCCCTGGATAGCGATATTGCCACCTGGATGCAGCCACGAATACCCACCGAAAATGTCCAGTCGAGGAGCAGTTTCCTGCGCCGGCGCGATGGAGGACGTTAGCGTAACTACAGCGGCCAGCGCTACAAGCGCCAATGCAACTCGGACAGTAAAAGACTTCATTCTTGACATGCCTAATCCTCCGTACACATAACCAAATCCTCAAATTTGTGGGGCCCTGAAACGAGGTATTACGAAAAATCGAAAAGAATCCGACTAAGCGGGTAATTGTAACGCAACCGTGCCCAGTTCCCAACCCTAACTGACCAAAAAGCCGTATTTATGCTCTGAATACTCCTGTTTTTTTATCGAAAAGTAAACAGAAAATGCCAACCGACGGCCCTGATCGTTGGTAGAACGGTACAGAATACCGTGAGTTGCTCGCTCCAGCGGAAAATTCTCCGCCGCCATGCTCCCGCAGCCGGATCAAACCCGCATCAAGCAATGAATCGCTGGAAGACTTCATTCGACAATAACCTTCCCGTGGGGCTCAAACAAATCGCCTCCCGTCCGCCCTGGTAGTCGATCAACCCCTCCCGCTGCAATTCGGCAATGAGCGTTTCCGTCTGAGCATCCAGGCCATACCGCGCCGCAATCCCGGCCAGCTTTACCCCCTGGTTCAACCGCAGCCCCAGAAAAAAACATTCCTCGCGCGCCGCCCCCGGCGAAACCGGAGTTCGAATCAGCGGAGCCCCCGCCAGGTACTCTTCCAGTGAGCCGGGAACGGCGTACCGCACCGCGTCGAGTTCTTCCGCGCTCGTAGAATTCACCACCGAGGACACGGAGGATACAGAGGAAGCCAAAAACGAGTGCGCATCCACGCCAAACCCCAAATAGGGTTTCCGGGTCCAATACTTGAGATTGTGCGCGGATTCCCGGCCGGGCCGCGCGAAGTTCGAGATTTCATATTGGTGGATCCCGGCAGC
>CAZUCM010000230.1:0-5756 GCA_964619235.1 uncultured Terriglobales bacterium | reverse complement strand
ACCGGTCACGATTTCCCGGTAAACTCCCGTGAAGTCCTCGGCCTTGCCCCGGACGTCCAGCTTGCCCTCGATGGCCGCCTTCACCAGCCGGTCGCATTCCACCACCAGCTTCTGCAGCGTCGCGCCTTCCAGCAGCAGGCTCTTGGCCAGGGTATCCTTGTCCGAGTTCGCCAACACCTGAACATCGACATCGCCTGCCGCCAGCTTTTCGATGGCAAGCACGCGGTTCTTGATCATTTGCGACATCGCCCGGAAGGCCTCCGCCAATTGTCCGAGTTCGTCGCCCGACTGGTAGTCAACCACCTGATCGAAATCACCGGTGGCGATTTTCCGGGCCACTTCGGTCACCAGCTTCATCGGTTTGACGATCATCGAAGTCAGCAACAGTCCGATGACCACTGCCAGGACGACGCCAAGAACAATTACGCCGATCAGAATCGATGCGCTCCGGCCGGTCGATGCCGTCAGGCTGCCGGAGACTTTTGCGGATTGTTCCGCATCCTGGTCGTTCAGCGAATCAAGCAGTGTCCGTGTAGTGTCGGCCGTCTTGCGCATGCCTGCCAGGAGGGCGATCGCGCGATCCTGACGTCCGGCGCGCGCCTCCTGCATGTAGACTCTCACCTCTTTCTCGTAACTGTCCTGAGCTTCCTGGAATTGCGTAAAGGTCGTCTTCTGCTGATCCGTTTGCAGCGACTTCTCGTACTCCTCTCTCAGGGAGGAGAGTTTCTGCATGTCCGTTTCGGTTTTGCCCGCATACTCTTCGCGCAAGGCCGGGTCTTTTTCAATAATGACGTCGCGCAAATCCGAGCGCAGGGACTGGAATGCCCCTCGCAGGTTCAGGACCAATTTTGCGTGCTTCTCCGATTGCGCCACCAGATCGCTGTAGGCGCCATTGGCCGAATTCAGGTTGTATGCGCCGAAACTTCCCACGATGACTGCGATGGCGGCGATAAGTAAAAAGCCCCCGGTGAGCTTGGTCCCCAGTTTGACGTTCTTTAACATTGCAGCGGCTCCTCTTCCTTTTTCTCCGCCTTCACGCAGGCGTGTTGGGCGGTGTGAATTTCAGAACTTTTGGCGAATAATTGCGCATCGGGAACTGCCTGCTGAAACAGGATTTCCATTTCCGGAGGCAGCTTCTGGGTTTGTTCCATCACCAGATAACCGCCCGGTTCCAGGGCGCGATGAAACATGCGGATCACTTCCACTCGCTGCTGCTGGCTGAAGTGCAGCAGTACGTTCTTGCAGACGATCAGGGAAAAACCTTCTCCTATGGGTTCCAGCGAGAGCAGGTCGTGCTGGCGAAAATGGACCAGCTCTCGAACCGCCTCGGTTACGCGCTTCCGCTCTTCGCCCGCCGGCTCAAAGTATTTCTGCCGCAACTCGCAGGGAATGCGCTCCACCTCCGCGTTGCTGTAGCTGGCTTCCCGGACGATGCCGCCAAACTGGCCGGTCTCATCGATGTCTGAGGCTTCAATCCGCAGATTGCGCAAGCCGAAGGGAGTCATCTTCTCCGCCAGCAGTATGGCCAGCGAGTAGACTTCCTGCCCGGTGGCGCAGCCGGCATCCCATACCCGGGCGCGCCGCCGTCCGAGGAAACTTGGCACGGCGTGCTGCACTGCCAGTTCGAGCGTATGAAGATCGCGGAACAAAAACGTGAAGGCCATTGACTTCCCTGGGGCTGGACTTAACCAACATCTCCGGCGCCCAATTGCTCGACTCCATAGCCATACTTCGACCCCACTCGGCAAACCCTTACGCGCAACTCGCTCAATTTGAATTAATTAATCTAATTTCAGTGTTTCAAATTCGGAACGGCGGAAAGTACGTTTGCACCGCTCCTGGTGCTATTGCGGGCAGTGTTGTAAGTCGGCTAACTAGAAGTGAGTAACACACAGTGGGTAGTTCGGATTCACCGGAGAGCGTCGGCCAGCGCCCGCTCCAACGCCGGAAATTGAAAAGCAAAACCGAGTTCGCGTAATCGCTGCGGCTCGACGCGCTGGCTTTCCAGCAGCACCGCCGCCGCATCTCCAAAAACAACGCGTAACGCCAACTCCGGCACGGGCAGGATTGCCGGCCGATGGAGGCTGCGGCCCAGCGCCCGGACAAACTCGCCATTGGTCACCGCCGCGGGCGCCACTGTATTCACCGGACCGCGATAGCGTTCGTCAACCAGCGTGGTCATGATGATCGAAACCAGATCCCGCAGATGGATCCAAGGCATAAATTGGCGCCCGGATCCGGCGGGTCCACCCAGACCCAGCCGGAATAGCGGCAGCATCTGGGCCAGCGCGCCACCGCCGCCGCCGAGCACCACTCCGGTGCGCAGGATCATGACTCGTAACCCGGCTTTTTCGGCCGCGCCCGCCGCCGATGTCTCATTGAGCAGTTCGTCGCCGCGGTCGCCGTAGTAGCCGGCAGCGCTTGCCGAAATCAGGATTCGCGGGCGGGGATTTGCCTCGGCAATCGCCCGTACCAGCTCTTGCGTCAGCAGGACGCGGCTGTCGCGCAACGCCCGGCGGCGCGCCGTGGTCCAGCGGCCACCCAGAATTGACTCTCCGGCCAAATTGATGACCGCGTCGCTGCGCTGGAGGGCTTCCCGCAGGGCGTCGCGCCCTGAGTTCGCTGCCAGGACTTCGGTATCGGCGCCGAGGAGATTACGGGTACGCTCGATCGAGCGAGCCCAGACGAGCCCCTGATGGCCTTCCCGGGCCAGCGCGGGCACCAGCGCCCGGCCAATCAATCCGGTAGCGCCAGTGACGAGAACACGCATCAGGAGGTCTTTGGAGAAGTTACCAGTCTTTGTATTTCGTTTCGTTCAAGGCCGTGCCATCCGACTTCGAGTAAACGTCGTACACGCTGTGGCCGCTGAAGGAGTCCGACTGGGGATCATCCTGCATCGAACGCATGCCCCAGTCCGCCTGGCCGGTCATGGGATCGATCGGGATACTGCGCAGGAATTTGATTTTCTTTCCGGCAACATTCCCCTGGATCTCCACCCCTTTCACCAGGGTTTCCAGATCTGGCGGGTAGCCATCGTCTCCCACCTTCTGGATCGTGGTAAATAACTTGAGGTCCCAATCTTCCTTGTATTTGTCGATGGCATCGCGCATTTCCCACAGGTCGCGGCGCAGTTCCCGCTCTTTGGCGCGCTTGGTGGTAAATCGGGCCAGCGGCACCGCCATGGTGACCAGAATCGACAACACCAACATCACACAGATAAGTTCGATCAACGTGGTGCCGCGCCACCGGCACGGCCGCGCGGATTGCCGGGAATAGACCTTCATTACCAGTCCTTGTACTTCGTACCGTCCAGAGCGGTGTCTTGCGATTTCGAGTGGACGTCAAAGACGTTCTGCCCGTCCCAGGAATCCGAAGTCGGATCGTCCTGCATCGAGCGGAAGCCCCAATCGTTCTTGCCGGTCATCGGATCCACGGGTATCCTGCGCAGGAATCTGGTCTTGGTCGTCTGTCCCTGAATCTCGACTCCCTTGACCAGAGTCTCCAGATCCGGCGGGTACCCTTCGCTGCCCAGTTTGACCCTGATCTTTCCGGGTTGATCGGCCATCGCCTTGTAGCGGTCGATGGCGTCGCGCATATCCCACAGGTCACGGCGCAATTCCCGCTCCTTGTCGCGTTTCACTGCAAACCGGGCCAGGGGCACCGACATCCCCGCCAGAACCGACAGAATCATGATGGTGGCAATCAATTCGACCATCGTCAGGCCGCGCTCTCCCCGTTGCCGGACGGGCGCGCGGGAAAACTTGTGTAGCCAGCACATAATTCATATTCTAAATGATTTTGAGGATTGCAAACCCTCTGGTAATATACGTGGACAGGGGTTCGTCTGAACCAGGCATTTGGGGTATTGCGCATCGCATTGCGAGGGTCCGGGGGACGCAAGAATTAGGCTTGTAGCGACATAATTTTTTGCGGTGGGATCCCGCGGCGCGGATGCTGCATCTAACGCGGAGATGTGTCTCGTTTTGAATCTCCCGTGTTTCGATTGAGGTGCTCCTTGCCGTCCGCTCGATTTAGTGTCGTAATCGTCTGTTTTAACCAACGCGAGTTCGTCGCGGACGCCGTGCAATCCGCCTTATGCCAGACTTGTTTGAATCGCGAAGTCATCGTCGTGGACGATGCTTCCACCGATGGAACCACTGACATCCTGAGGGATTTTGGCGATTCGATTCGTCTGATCGCGCTGGAAAAGAATCAGGGTGCTCCCGCCGCAAGAAATACGGGCGCTGCCGCCGCCCGCGGAGATTACCTGGTATATCTCGACGGAGACGACCTTTTGAAGCCCTGGGCGCTCTCCGTTTACGATCTGATCGTCGACGCCTGGAAGCCGGTATTCATCGTCAGCAGCCTCACCTGGTTCCAGGGCGCCCTCCCGTCGATCGATCTGCTTGACAGCCCGAACGAGATCGACTTCGTCAATTATAAGAATTGGGTGGAGAAGGACAGGACGGTTCAGAGCAGCGCCAGCATCATCGTCGTCCGGCGGCAGACTCTGGAAAAAATTGGCGGCTGGAAACAAGAAGCCTGGCCGTTCGACGATCAGTATCTGGCAGCGGAACTGGCCCACTCCGGCCGCACCATTCAGATCCTGAAGCCGGCGACGGTCTTTCACCGGCAGCATGAGGCCAACGCCAGTTCCGATGTCTCGTTATTGATCGAGGGCGGCCACCACAGCATCTCCGCCTGGAAAGCTTCCCGCAAAAATGACAGCGAAACTCACAATCTGGCAAGCGCCGCGCTCGTCGGCGGTCCGGCTTTTTTCGCCGTCAAACGCGCCTTCCGCACCGGACAACGCCGGGAGGGCCTGCGGCTCTTCGGCCAGGCTTGGCCCTTTATCGCCGCTGCCGTCCTGACCCGCGTGCGCCGGAGTTTTGTCCGGCGTGATCCGGAAACCATGCCTATGCAATTCGAGATGCCCGCGAACACCACCAACGCCAAGCCGCAGTTGATTTCCAATGACCAGTCCTATGCGGAACCCACCGAGCGCGCGGGATAATCAAGCGCTTTCGGGCTAGCGGTCAGCGGAAGCAGGCGGGTAGCCCACCTTTCCCTTCCCATTCCTGACCAACCATCGCCTTGGGTGCCCGGTTCTTTGCACCGGCATAAGAATGCCGCGATTGGCGCGAATGCCTATTGCCGGGGCAAAGGGCCGGAAGTAAAATCCTTGCGCACGCTATGCAAGCCCATCTCAAGCGCCATTACGGCTACGGGCATTCCCACTTTATCACCTGCAGCTGCTATCGCCGCCAGCCGCTATTTACTCCACATGAGCGCAAAGACCTGTTTCTCGTCATCCTGGAGCAGGTCCGCAAACGCTATCAAGGTTCGATCTTCGGTTACGTAGTCATGCCCGAACACATTCACCTGCTGCTGAGCGAGCCGAAACGAAAGGACCTGTCCACCTTTATGCAAGTGCTCAAGCAACGCGTCACGGACCGCGTTTACCCGCGCTCGCGGCGTCCGGGTCTTAGCCGGCAGGCGGAACTCCGGCCATCGGTCACTCCGGGACCCAGGCACTTCTGGCAGCCCCGATTCCACGACTTCAACGTCTTCACCCGATACAAATTTATTCAGAAGCTGCGCTACATCCACCGGAATCCTGTTGCCCGCGGACTGATCGAATCGCCCGAACAGTGGCGCTGGTCCAGTTACCGGTTCTACGCCTATGGCGAGAAAGGCCCTGTCACGCTCGGATACGACTTGTCCCAGTCAATGCCGGAAAAGAAAACGGACTAACC
>CAZUCM010000229.1:0-5776 GCA_964619235.1 uncultured Terriglobales bacterium | reverse complement strand
GGCAGGACCCGACTCATGTGCGGGCGTTCAATGAGCGCAGCTGGCTTTATTACACCGATTGGTTCTGGTACCTGGGATGGACCGAAGCCCGCTTCGAGCTGGTGCAATTCGAACTGGTCTTGAGTCCGGTAGGCGAAAAACTGAAGTTGCAGGGACTGCCGAACGAAGAACTGATCCGGCAGCCACGAGCAGTTGATCAGTTGCGCGTCACCTTGCGCAAGCGATTGCTCACGGCGGAGGAAAAGCGGCTGGTCGAGGGCTATCTGGCCCGGCCGGAGCGGAGCGCCGGCGAGCACTGCCCGGTCGACACCCTGATCGCCATGTCCAGCGGCTTCCGCCCCTCCATGATGGAATCCGGTTGCAAGCTGTGAACTGGGACTAAGCAAGTGCGCATTCTCTACATTTCCGGCGCCGAAGGGCCGGATTACCTTTGCGACATGCTGTTCCACGGGCTAAGACGCCTGTTGGGACCGGATGTGGTCGATGTCAATCGGCTCTGGTACATGTACGCCGATGAGTTCGGCGAGGGCCGGCACTGCAAGTCCGATTTGTATGGCCGCGGGTTTACCCTCTATGGACTTCTGGAAGACGATTCCGCAGTCGATCGCACAGACATCCTGCAAAAGATAAAGACCAGATATTTCGATCTGGTCATATTTGGCAGCATCTTGCGTTGCCAGGCGTTACTGCCGGAGGTCCTGGCGGCGTATTCCGCGAAAGAAATTGTATTCATCGATGGAGAAGATCACCCGCTGATTGTCTCCCGGCTGTCAGGTCGGGGTCTGTACTTTAAACGGGAGCTGAACGCGGCCCAACCCGGTGTGTGGCCCATTCAATTTGCGATCCCCGAAGAGCGCATTGGAACAGTAATCCGGGAGAAGAACAAAATTCTGGCGCATATCGATCCGCGCAATCCAGCCACTTACATTTATCCGGACGAGAGATCCTACTACGGCGATTACGCCGGGAGCCTGTTCGGCGTCACCATGAAGAAGGCCGGCTGGGATTGCCTGCGCCATTACGAGATCATGGCCAACGGTTGCATCCCGCACTTTCTGGAATTGGACAACTGTCCCGCGGCCACTATGACATTTCTGCCGAAAGAGGAGCTTTGCATCGCCGGGAACCTGCTGATGACTCGCGAACCGGGGTTCTTTTCGAGCGGCGAAGGTCTTTCCATATGGCAAGGCTTACATCAGAAGATCGACCGGAAGTTTCGCCGTCATGGCACTACTTTGGCATTAGCGCGCTATGTGCTGGAAACCATGGCGCATTATCGAGCCGTGCCGGTTGGGTATTGCCTTACCTCGGAAGCATAAATCTTCTTCTCACATTCACCGGTTCAACCCTGTGGCCGGTCTTCCGGCTCCGGGACTTCCGGCTCCGGGACTTCCGGCCCGGATCAGCCCAGTTGCACGATTTCGCCCGCCTCATGGCGCGCCGGTAGCGCCGTAAGGGGTTGTCCATGCAGCTTCGCATCCAACACGGCAAGGCCAAGCTGGTGGCCTGAAGCGGGGATGGAAGGAGAGACCAAAGTGATGCGATAAAAGGCTTCGCGCGTCAGGTTGGCTGGAACAACCAGGCGGGATATGCAGTTCTCCGCAGTTTCAAACTCGAAGCGCACGTCGGTAATGAAGGCGTGGTTGTCCGGATCGGCCAGCCGCTCCAGAATGACTTCGCATTTTGCGCCGGCGGGCAAGGGTGAGTAGTAATCAATACTGACTTCCCAGGCGTTTACCCGGGTGAAGAAATATGCGTATGCCTTGCCGTTTGTCCACCGCCCGCCTCTTTTCAATAGTTCCGGGTCGAAGTTGTAGAACCCGGCGCCGAAGGCGTCGATGGTTTGCGTGCCGTGCGTCAGGGGTTCGGTATCCAGAACGAAACAGCGGCCTTTGCAGCGGCGGCAGATGGAAGCCTGGCTGAAGTTTGCCATGAGGTTGGCCAGTCTCTTTGACCGCATGAAGTCCGCCGGCTCCAGGGTGTTAATGTTTCCCAGATCCATCTCTCCGTTAGCATCCCGGCAGCAAGTGCTGTATTCACCGTTCGAGAGCAGGATCATCTGCGTCTTGCCGAAGTCGCAGGAATATGGCTCTTCCCGGTCTTCGATATAGGAGAACTTGCCGGCAGGGAGCCGTCTTCGAATAAAGCGGTTGCTCGACCAGATGCCGAAGGGCTTGCGCATCACAAACACATTGGGCAGGGGCATCCAGCCGGCGCGCGCGCCATGAGCGGGGCCGGGGAGCTTTTCGGGATCAAGCGTAACGGCGCCGTTTTCAATTTCTGTGTGGGCATCGGCAATTGCGGTCTGCCATTCCTCTTCATACTGGAGCGGATACTTCCGCTTCATCTCGGCGGCCAAACCCGAAAGCTCAGCGAAGAACGACTTCAAAGCCCGCTTGTATTCGTCGATATCCGGGAAGAGGGTCCACAAATGCGGGGATCCGGCGCACTCGGGATTCTCGAACGTCTCAGTCGCCAGGCAAAGATGCAAGACCTTGCGATTGCCGTGCTTGAACTTCGCCTCAATCGCGCGGAAGATCAATTTTTTGTACTCTTCAAAGGTCTTGACCGATGGACAGCCCCGCGCCGCAAACGAATCCTGGGTAGGAGTGTGAAGACTGATTACCAGCGAGGCTTGCCGATGGGAGTAAAGCTTGCGCAGGTTTTCTTCGGTCAGCAAGGTCCCATTGGTGATCAGCGTCGGGCTGATCCCCACTTCATCGCACAAGTCCATATACTCGAAGACCCTGGGGTTCAATAGCGGCTCGCCCATGCAGTGGAGCCACAGATGCCTGGTTCCCAGCAGGGCGGGAATCGCGCGAATGTACTTACGGGCGGCCGCGTCGGATATGTGTTGCTTGGAGCGGGTCAGATCGTCCGAAGGGCAGAAAACGCAGTGCATATTGCAGTGGGAGGTGACTTCGAGGAACGCATCCGTGGGTGCATAGACAGGAGGCTCCACCGCCAGGGCGGGATCCGGAACTTCTCTCATCGCTGCTGCGGCAAACGATAAGAGTTTGACCTTATCCGCAGGCTGAACCGAGGTGGAACGGGTGCTTTGTTCCACCGCGCGCTCCAACGCCAACAGCCGGTCGGCAAGGACTCCGGTGACTTGGGATTGCAACTCTGTCGCCTCGGCGACACTGCAAGCGAAAGCCGCAAATCGCGACTCGCACACCGGCTCATCCGCCCCTGGATCTTGCCTGGGCGTTGCCGATATTTTCGTGCAATTTGGCTTAACCGCAAATCCGGAGAAGGTTCCTGCCGCATTTGCCGGTATTTCCGGCGTTTCGCATGTGTGCTGCTCCATCCCGACAACCTCCGTAGACGAACCCGTTGTAGTGGCCCTGGTCCTGGCGTATCTTTAGCTGCAACTGATTAGCCAAACCATTCCTGAAAAATAACGATCCGATTAAGGAGTTGTAACCTTCACCATTTCTAATTCCAGGGAAGCCACCAGAAACGCCGCTTGGTCATATACATGCATGCATATTCAGGCTTAGGAGTTTGGTTCATGGTTGATTCTTCTTCTCCGTATCTGAAATTGCCGCCGGCTTGCCGTTGGCGCGAGTCGGTTTCGGGACGGACGTCCAGCGCGATTGATCCGCACCTGGAACCCACGCTTCGCGTTGATCCCTCCGATCGCCTGGCATCCGCCGGCAGTTGCTTTGCCCAACGGATCTCGGATGCCCTGCGTAGTGCCGGTTACAACTACCTGGTTCTGGAAGAAGGGCCGCCATTTCTGGCCGCCGAGGACAAGCGGAGCATGAACTACGGGGTATACTCCGCGCGCTACGGGAATGTGTACACCACGCTGCAGTTAGTCCAACTCTTTCGCCGCGCTTTCGGCCGTTTTAATCCTGGCGAACCGGTGTGGCGGAATCAAGAGGGTGGCTATGTGGATCCCTATCGGCCAGCCGTGCAACCCGGCGGTTTTGTCAGCGAAAGCGAGTGTCTCTGGGATCGGAGGGCACACCTGGATGCAGTTCGCCGAATGTTCCTGGAGACAGACGTTTTCATCTTCACGCTTGGTCTGACCGAATGTTGGTTGAGTGCTCTGGACGGTGCGGTATTTCCCATTTGTCCAGGGTCGGGACTGGGGGGAATCTACGATTCCAGCCGCCACCTCTTTCACAACTTCAGCGTAGAAGAAGTTGCCGCTCATCTGGAAACGTTCGTGAATGAGTTACAGCAGGTCAATGCCGGCGCCAAAATCATCTTGACGGTTTCACCGGTGCCGCTGATGGCCACCTTCGAGCCGCGACATGTATTGCAGTCAACGGTCTATTCCAAGTCCGTGCTGCGTGTGGCCTGTGAGCAGATCGTGCGCCGCCACTCCCATGTGCACTACTTTGCCTCGTACGAGATCGTTACGGCCAGCGGCGATAGCCAAAGCTACTTCCAGGCCGATCGCCGCACGGTTACGGATATCGCCGTGGCCCACGTCATGGACTGCTTTTGCCGTCAGTTCATGGGGCCGGAAGCGGCCATCCCTTCCGCCGCGGCACCGGAAGTGCCCTCTGGTGTTGCAGCATCCTTGCCGGAATCCACCATTTGCGACGAAGCCTTGGTGATGGCCGCCCTTGCCGAAGCATCGATAGACAGGAAAGCGTCATGCGCGCCCAATTGCTAGGAAAGGTAACGCCGGTTCATTTCGTCGGCGAAAGCCATTGCGTCGCCTATGACGGAATCCTTTTTCGCGCGCCCTGGGCGGAGGAGTATTTTCTTTGCAAATCGTCGTTTCTTTTCTGGGTAAAGGCAAACGAATTTCTCAGTGAAAAAACGGGCTTGCATACGAGTCTGCTCGAAGCTCTTGCGAGCGAGAGACTGGTGGATGCCCAATACCGGCCGGCGCATTTAACGGTGGATGCCAAGGCGGTGCGAAACGCAGTTTTCAGTGAGCGCCCGTTGATCGCTCCTCCCATCGTTTTGTTTGCCGGTGACATGGATTTTTTCCGCGGGGACTTTCTGCAGCCGATAGGGAACGACTATGACTTCGAATTGCCCGACGATCCCGGGTACGGGGTAAATCGATCGAAGCAGCCAATGCCTTTCGCCTCGGTGCGCCGGAGAATCGAGACGGTCTTTCGCCCCTTCGTCAATTGCATGGAGCGCCTTCAAGGCGCCGGTTTCAGCCGCATCATGGTGCATTGCCTGCCGGCGCGCATTGCCGATGAGGCCAGAACCAGTAAGGCCGTGGGTTACCATATCGACAAGGCCGTGCAGGCAAAAGCCACGGTGGCGGCAAATCGTTATCTCGCCCAGGCCTGCCGCCAGGCGGGAGTGCCCTTTATCGACGTTTGGCCGGAAACCACCGGGAAAGACGGTTTTTTGCTTCCGGAATTGGATTTGGATGGCGTGCACCTCAAGCAGGAATCTACCGCGTTTTCCTTATATAAAATTGCCGCCGAACTATTCGATCGCACGGCGGGAATTCAAAATGAGGTGCGCTATTATCTGCTGGCGCAACAAGCCGGAAAATATGACTCTTCGGGAAGCGAATCCCTGACGTGGGCGGAAAACGGAATCGTCGTATCGCAAGTCGATCCCGGGGCCGTGACCCAACTGAGCCAGAACCTTGTGTTTGAAGGTTGCGCCGAAAATCGACATGCCCGTCTGGATTGGTGCGGCTGGCCGCGCCAGGGCAGACCCGGCATAATCATGGCTACGCCGGCGCCGGTGGATCTCGAACGGGCGGCAAACCTCCTGGGCTCCGGAGTTGGCCATGCGATTCTGCACGCCGGTGCGACCATGGAGATGACCGTGGTCAGTTTTC
>CAZUCM010000228.1:0-5833 GCA_964619235.1 uncultured Terriglobales bacterium | reverse complement strand
GGACGCTCAACCCGCGGCCTTTGCCGCCTCGGTTAAGCGAATGGGCTTCGTCGTCATGTCCAAGTTGTACTTAGAAAGTTTCAAAGTTTCAAGGAGCAGGTTTCAAAGTTGGCGGGCACGAAAAGATTCGCATGCAGTTTATCCCGCGTTACGAAGCTATCAGGGCCTCGGCGATTCGGCCGCTTCTTACTGTGAAACTCTGAAACCTATTTCGTCTGGATGCTCGTAAAGGTTACTTCCGGATACCCCTGATTCCAGTCTGCGGAAATGTGTTCGAAGGTCAGGCGGAAGTTGGCGAAATGTCCGGGGGCGAGCGGGGCGCTGTTCAAGGTGACCCAGTCGGGATTGCCTAAGACGGTAATCTCCACGCTCAACGGCTGCGCCTGCTTGTCCACGATTTCACCCAGCGTATTGCGGAAAATCGTCTGTGTAACCGCGCCGGTCACCGTCTGGCCGCCGTTGTTGGTGACCTTCCCCTCGAGGTAAGTAACCTGGCTGCCGACGAAATTCTCCGCCGTGCTCAAGTGAAGTTCGCTGACTTCCAGATTCGCGGCATAGGCGGGAACGGCGGGAGCGGCGCTCACCGGCGGTTTACTGAAATGGCTATAAACGAAGACCAACAACAATATCAGCGCGACGATTCCGGCCGCAATCGCGACCGGGCGCCGGCTGGAACTTGGTTCCGGCTCTTGATATTGCGAGAACGCTCCCATGGAGGGATTCTACTACTTGGGTTGGCAAAGCAGCTCACCACGGAGCCCTCGGCCCGCCCGCCGGCGGGTCGACAGTGCCGGAAACTTGCGATGCGCTGTGGTGCGAACTTTTATTCGCCGGCGACCGTCAATCCGTCGATGCGCAGCGTGGGTGCGGCCATGGCGCCGCGGAATTCCAGATCGCTGCCGATCTCGGAGATGTTGCACAGCATGTCTTTCAGATTTCCGGCCACCGTGATTTCTTCCACCGGATAAGCCAGTTCGCCGTTGCGAATCCACATGCCGCTGGCTCCGCGCGAGAAGTCACCGGTTACCAGGTTGACGCCGAAGCCCAAAAATTCGGTCACATAGAGTCCGTCGGAAACATCGCCGATCAGCTGTTCGCGGGTGCGATTGCCGGGCTGGAGAAAGAAGTTTCCGGAGCCGATGCCGGGATTGCCCGCCAATCCGCGCGAGGCGTTGCCGGTGGTCTTCAGGCCCAGCTTGCGCGCGGTATAGGTATTCAACAGATAGGATTTCAGCTCGCCGCGCTCGATTACCACCGTGCGCCGCGAAGGCACGCCTTCTCCATCGAACGGGCTGGTGCCAAAGCCTCCGCGCATGACGCCGTCGTCGATGACGGTGACATTTTCTCCGGCGATGCGCTGTCCGAGTTTGCCGGCCAGAAAAGATGCGCCGCGATAAATCATGTCGCCGTTGACGGCGTCGCAAATCTCCGAGAGCAGCGACCGCGACACCTGCGGATCGAAGATCACCGGGACGCGCGCGGTTTTCACCTTGCGGGCTCCCAAACGGCGTAGCGTACGTTCCGCAGCCACTTTGCCCACATTCTCGGGCGAGTCCAGCTTGGTCAGGGTGCGGGCAACGGAATACCAGAAATCGCGCTGCATTCCGCCCTGCTCATCCTGCGCCACCGGGACCGCCGAAACCGAACAATACGACTGGCGGTATTCGCCGAGGAACCCATTGGAGGTTGCCAGCACCTTGCTTCCGGTGGCGGCGTCAAACGATCCGCCTTCCGAGTTGCGGATGCGGGGATCGGCTGCCATCGCGGCCTTCTCCGCCCGCCGTGCGTAGTCGATGCGGTCGGCCGTGGAAAGCGAGTACACGTCCTCGTGATACAAATCGAGATCGCCGCCGATCGAACCCTGCTCGCCGGCTTCCGGCAGACCGGAAAAGGGATCTTCGCTGGTCACGCGCGCCAGCGCCAGGGCCGAGTTCACCATCTGCTGCAATCCGGCAGAGGATAAATCACTGCTGTAAGTGGAGGCAGCCCGATGGCCAAAAAAGATTCGAATTCCTATGGCCTTCGAACCCGATTCTTTCAAGGTTTCGACTTCGCCCAGGCGCACGACGGTGGCGAACTCGCTGCCTTCGCGTACAATCGCCTCGGCCGCTGTTGCTCCGCCCGCCATGGCACGCTTGACCACATCCGTAGCGATCTCTTTCAAATCCATTCAATCGTTCCTAACTTCCAAAGACACTGGTGCTGCAGGCGAGATTCTTCAAATTTAATTTACAAATGACCAATCTCAAATCCAACTACTTGCCCGTACCGCCGACCGTAAGACGATCGACTTTAAGCGTCGGAATGCCCACGCCGACCGGCACGGATTGTCCATCCTTGCCGCAGGTGCCAATGCCTTCGTCGAGCTTCAAATCGTTGCCGACCATGGAGACGCGTGTCAGCACATCCGGCCCGTTCCCGATCAGGGTGACGTTCTTGAGCGGCGCCGTAACTTTGCCGTCCTCGATCAGATAGGCTTCCGAGGCGGAGAAAACGAACTTGCCGTTGGTAATGTCCACCTGTCCGCCGCCGAAGTTCACCGCATAAACCCCATGCTTGACCGAGCGCAGGATGTCTTCCGGCGAATCTTCGCCCGCCAGCATATAGGTGTTGGTCATGCGGGGCATGGGAATATGCTCGTACGATTCGCGGCGGCCGTTGCCGGTATCCGGCAGGCCCATCAGACGAGCGGACAGCTTATCGCTCAAGTAGCCCTTCAAGATGCCCTTTTCGATCAGTACCGTGTTCTGGGTCGGCGTGCCTTCGTCGCTGACGTTCAGCGAGCCGCGGCGGGAAGGAATGATGCCATTGTCCACGACCGTGCATTTGTCGCTGGCCACGCGCTTGCCCAGCAACCCGCTGAAGGCGGAGGTGCCTTTGCGGTTGAAGTCGGCTTCCAGGCCGTGGCCGATGGCTTCGTGCAAAAGAATTCCCGGCCAACCGGGGCCGAGCACCACTTCCATCTCGCCCGCCGGGGCATCGCGCGCATCCAGTTGGATCAAGGCTTGGCGTGCCGCTTCCCGGGCGAAATACTCCGGCGATTTCTCCCCGTCAAAAAACTCCAGACCAACGCGCCCGCCGCCGCCCGAAGTGCCGCGCGACGAGTTCTCTTCTGCCCGCGCAATGACGAATACGTTAAAGCGCGCCAGCGGTTGCGAGTCTTCAGCGTAGCTGCCGTCACTGCCGATCACCAGCACCTGCTTCAACTCGTCGCCATAACCGACGCGCACTTCCTTGATCCGGGGATCGCAGGCGCGGGCCGCCGCATCGGCGCGCATCACCAGTTCCAGCTTGGCTGCAACCTCGGCTTCCACCGAGGGCAACGGCACCGGATAAAGGTTTTGTTCCCGGTTCTGTTTCAGGCTGACGGCCGGAGTTCTTGCGGGACCGCTGGCGATCAGGGCCGCCGTACGCGCCGCGTGCAAAATCCGTTCCGGCGCCAGATCGTCGGTATAGGCATAGCCGGTGCGTTCTCCGGCCACCACCCGCACACCGCAACCGGCGGAAATGCCCTGGGAGGCCGACTTCACCAGTGATTCATCGACGCTGATGGAAGTGGTGGTCAGGTATTCGAAATAGAGATCGGCGTAGTTGCCGCCGGCGGAAAGCGCCACTGCCAGATAGCGCTCCAGGTCGCGGGCCACTACCCCATAACGTTCGAGCAGCGATTGCGGTGGAGATAGAAGCATAAGTTGGTTGGATGCCAGTGTATCAAGTTCCGATCCCGTTATTGAGGAATTGAGCAGTTTCAATGCGGCCGAAGGGTCGGATGCCGGTAATTACCCGATTACTCAATAACGACGTCCTCTGTGCCTTTCGTGTCCCGTGTGGTGTATCCTTCTGCACGAATGGATTCCCCGGAAAAACTCGCTCGGGCCATCCAGGAATTTCTGGCCGAGGCCGAAGCGGCCATCGTGCTGGAAAACGGCGAGCCGGTCTTCGATTTCGCCAATACCCGCTACTCCGTTTCCACCGAATACGGCAAATGCGTTCTGCACTTGTGGTCAGCCGAGCGCAACGCCGTGCGCCGTGTGGTGGATGCGGAACGGAAAGACGGGACGTTGCGGTTGCGCGTGCTGCGTTTTGGACAAGCCCAGCCCGGCAAGATGGAAATCTGCCGCAGCCGCGATCCGCGTACGCCGACACAACGCAGGGCGGCGCGGGCGGCTTATCAGCAGCGCCTGCGGAGCGTCCTGGAGCGCAACTTCGCCGGCTTCCGGGCCGAACGGTTTACCGGCAGCATGGATCTGGAACACAGCTTCAGCCCGGTTTATACGCGCGGGCTTTTGTCGCAAGCCGGAAGCGGCTTTGCCGTGCTCGGGGTCAACGCGCAGGAGCCGCAGGCTGCCATTGATGGCTCCCTTACCTTCGCTTTGCTGTGGTTCGATTATTGCCGCCGGCAATCCATCTCCCCGCGCGGCCGGCTGAGGCACATCGAAGGACTGAAGCTGTTCGTGCCGGCTGGCGCCGGTGCCATTGTTCGCGAGCGTATGGCACACCTGAATCGGCAGGCTGCACGCTGGCAGTTGTATGAGTTTGACGAGCGCGAAGCTTCGCTGGCGGAGTTGGACACGGCAGACCGCGGCAATATCGCCACGCGCCTGACGCAATGCCTGGATCGAGCCGCGGTAAGGGAGCGTTTTTCCGCATCGGTGCAACGCGTGCTGGCTGCCGTGCCGGAGGCCGATGTCGTGGTGCTGTCCGCCGCGGAAGTTGCATTCCGCCTGCGCGGGTTGGAAGTCGCCCGCGCCCGCCTGGAGCCGGAGTCAGGTTCTTTCCACATGACGGAGCAGGTAGTGTTCGGCGCGGGGGCAAACGAAACCTTATTGAGCGGAGAAACCGAGGGGCTATTTGCCGAACTGGGCCGCCAGGCCTCCGCGATTCGCCACGCCGAGGGACCGCGAGCGCATCCCTTGTGGCGGATGACTCCGGAACGCTGGCTGGAGTCGGTGGTGATGCGCAATGCCGCCGCCGTGGACGAGCGCCTGGACTCGCAGTGCGTGTACTCGCAGGTGCCGGCCTTTGCCGCCGGCGATCGGGCTATGATCGATGTGCTCGGCGCTACCCGCGACGGCCGATTGGCGGTGCTGGAGCTGAAGGCCGATGAAGATATTCACCTGCCGCTGCAGGGAATCGATTACTGGGCGCGCGTCGAGTGGCATCGCCGGCGCGGCGAATTCCGCCGCTTCGGCTACTTTCCCGGCCGCGAGCTGGCGGACCAGCCGGCCTTGCTGTTGCTGGTGGCTCCGGCTTTGCACGTTCATCCCTCGACCGACACGCTGTTGAAGTACATTGCGCCCGAAATCGACTGCATGCTGGTGGGTATCGACGAACATTGGCGGCAGGGAGTGAAAGTGGTCTTCCGTAAGAAACTTTGAATATTCATCACAGAGCCATGCCCCTGTGGTGAAATCCTGTTACACGTTGTAGTCATCCGGATTCAGCTCCGCCGCCTTACCCCGGTTGATCCAATAGTCGCGCGAAGTTTCGTTCGGTTCACCGGCGGGCGGCTCGCCGCGGAAGACGCGGGAGATGCCGCGCACCAGGCGGCGCAACGGCAGTTCACCTTTATCATTGGCAAAAAAGATCTCGCCGGTTTTGCTGGTGCGGTAGTACCAGCGCTTGAGATAGGCAAGCTGCTCCATGGTTTCCAGCGCAGAACCGGAAGCCAGCACGGGCACAGATTCCAAAGTTTCAAGCAGGCGCGCCTCCATCGATTGCGGCTTGCTGGTGTGCTCAGCCGACTTGTGCTGCAAGGCAAACGGGATGGGGCCGTTCAGCCGCCCGGCTTCGATGCGGAAAAGCGCCACACCATCCGGTTGCGCGGAAGGCT
>CAZUCM010000227.1:0-5844 GCA_964619235.1 uncultured Terriglobales bacterium | reverse complement strand
CAGATCATCATCGTGACCGGCCGCGGCAAGACCGCCATCGAAGACCATTTCGACGTCAGCTACGAACTGGAGCGGATGCTGGAAGAGCGCGGCAAGAAGGAATTGCTGCGAATTGTGCGCGAGATCAGCGACATGATCCACGTGTCGTATGTGCGCCAGAAAGAAGCGCTGGGACTGGGCCACGCCGTGCTGATGGCGCGGGAACTGGTGGGCGATCAGCCTTTCGCTGCGCTGCTGGCCGATGACATTATCGACGCCAAAGTGCCCTGCTTGAAACAGATGATCGACGTATTCGAGGAAATGCAGTGCTCGGTGATTGCCCTGCAAGTGGTGGAAGGCCCCGCCATTTCCTCCTATGGCGTAGTCGATGCCAAGCCGGTCAGCGGCAAGTGGAAAGGCCGGCTTTTCGAAATCCAGAGCCTGGTGGAAAAACCCAAACTATCGGAGGCGCCCTCAAATCTGGCGGTCATCGGCCGCTATATTCTGACGCCGCGCATCTTCGAGATGCTGGAAAAGATCCATAAGGGCGCGGGAGGCGAACGGCAACTGACCGATGGCCTGCGCCAGTTGCTGAAGCACGAAAAAATCTACGGCTACATCTTTGAAGGCCGGCGCCACGATACCGGCGATAAGCTGGGATTTCTGCAGGCTACGGTCGAATATGCTCTTAAGCGGAGCGATCTCGGCAAACCCTTTGCCGAGTATTTGCGGTCGCTCGACCTGAAAAAGAAGTACTGAGTAGCTCCCGGGTTTCAGGATGACGGTGGTACCGGCGGATTGTGGGAAGTACGTTGCTGAGATTTGCGTTCGATGAGGCCGTTCTTCCACAGCGCCAGCACGATATCCATTTGGCCTTTGTGTTCCAGCGTGGCGGGGCCGGTCACTGCCTTCCATAAGGTACTGATGGACCAGCTCTGTGTTCCTTCCCGCAACAGTGTGGCGGCACGGACGGCGTAGTTCTTGTTGTCTCTTGAGGCCGAGTAGCGGCCTGCGGGAATGCCCTTGATCAGGCCCTCTTCGCAGAGTCCGAGAAAGGCACCGCGCGGGCAGCCCTTCTTGCGTGCGATCGGGCTGGTGGGATAGACCTTCTCCATCGCACCTTCCCAAAGGGCCTCTGGCTTGCGGGCGCCGGAAGAGCCTTGCCGTGCCGCTATCAGTGCCGCTTCCGCATATCTGTTTGCCATGGTGGCTCCTCGTCTTCGCTAAGTATTGATTCTATAGGAATGACATTGGGCAGGAGGCCCGCGTACCCAGGACAGGCCGCAGGCCACTGCGGACTGGCAATCCGCGTTCCCAGGTTTGGAGCTTCCGCGGGGGATGGGCCTAATTATTGTTGACTTGCGATTTCCATGCTTCAGCGGCGGCGATGCGTTTGGCGATGGCGGGGTGGGAGTGGAAAAAGAATTCCACGAAGCGCGAGGGAGAGCGCTCGGCGAGATTCTGTTCGGCCAACTTGTTCATGGAGGTAATGAACGGCGCAACGCTGGGGATGGACTGGAAGGCGTAGCGGTCGGCCTCGCGTTCGTTATGGCGCGACCAGGCGTTCAGTGCCGGAATCAGCAGGAACGAAATTGCGGTGGAGAGCAGCAGCAGCAGCGGCAGGTTGGCGAAATCGTAGTCGCCGTTAAACATCTGCGGACGCCGCACGGCGATGGAGTGAAGCATGCGCGCTGCCGTCCAGAATCCGAAGAAAGTAACCGCGGTTTGGACGGCGATGCTCTTCACAATGTGCTTGTGCACGTGGTGGCCTAATTCATGCGCCAGCACGGCCTCGATTTCATCGTCGGAGTAATTTTCCAGCAGGGTATCGGCCAGGATGATGCGCCGGGTGTGGCCCAGACCGGTCAGCGCCGCATTGGCCTTTTTGCTTTTCTCCGAAAGTTTCCATTCATAGACGCCGCGTACCCGCGTGCCGGCCTGTTCGCTCAGGCGCGTGAGGCGGGCGCAGAGCTCTTCCCGGCGCAACGGCTGGAATTTATAAAAAATGGGGAACAGGACCACCGGCGCGATTTGCGCGAAGAAGATAAACAGTGCCAGAAATGCCACCCATGCCAGCAGCCACCAGTAGCGGGGCGAGAACCGGATGATGGAATACAGAAGCTCCACGACGATGGTGCCCAGCACCAGGCCTACCAGCCAACCTTTGAATTCGTCCCATAGCCACGAACGGAACTTCTGATTCGACAATTGGTAGCGATGTTCCAGGCGAAAGCTGTAGTGGTCGAGCCCAAAGCTAAGGAGTTTGGACAGTATCGCGAGCAGCAGTACGTAATAAAAGATTGCCAGGACGTAACCCTGTGCAGCCAGAAAATAGGCGGCGTCGCGCAAATCGGCGGACCAGCCCGTAAGCAGCAGAAGCAGCAAACCCGCCAGGCCGAGCAGGAAATCGATAATCCCCAGACGGCGCCGGATGCGGTTGTATTCCCGTGCGGCCGGGGAGTCGGGTTGGCTTTCCGGACTGGTCAAAATCTTGGACCTCTTTACCGCAGAGGACGCAGAGGATTTCAAATTTGTAATTTGTGATTTAACCAATGCGTCCGGAACGGCCCGCCGTTCAATCACAAATTACAAATCTTCCCTGGTGCCTCTCTGCGCCCTCTGCGGTGAAAACCCTCAGTTCGTCCTAGGCGTTCGACTCGATCTGAACAACTTTGAGTTTGCGGCCCACGCGAATGGTTAATTCGGGGGCGGGCAGCAGCACCAGCAGGTGCGTTTGCGTTACCGTCTCGCCGTTGATGCGAACCGAGCTCTGCTTGATCTTGCGCTGCCCGTCGGAGGCGGATTCCGCCACGCCGGCCTGGGCCAGAAGCTTGTCCAGCTTGAGCACCTTGCGGGGCTGTTGTGCCGGCGCCTGCAGCAGGGTGTCGCGATCGGGAACGGCAAAGTACCGCGCATCTTGAAGCAGCTTCTGCAAGTCCTCATCCGCGGTGGCTCCGCCCAGAGCCGACAGATTCACGGTGACACGCTCGGCGGCCTCCGGCACTTCGTCTTTCTGGAACTGCCGTGCCCAATCCGCGGCTGCCTGGAGAGCCGCAGCCTCGCCATGGAAGTCGGTGACGATACGGGCGGCCAGGTTCTTCTTGACCTGCATGGGATGTTCTTTGCCGGCGGCCACTTCCGCTTTGAGCTGCTTGATCTGTTCGCTGGTGAGATCGGTAAGCAACTCGTAATAGCGCCACATCAGCTCGTCGGAGATCGACATCAGCTTGCCGTATTGGTCGAAGGGAGCCTCGGTGATTCCGACGTAATTCCCGTAAGACTTTGACATCTTCTGCACGCCGTCAAGGCCTTCGAGCAGAGGCATGGTCAGCACGACTTGCGCTTGCTGTCCCCAGATGCGCTGCAGTTCGCGGCCCACCAGCAGGTTGAACTTCTGGTCGGTGCCGCCCAGCTCGACATCGGCCTTCAGCGCCACCGAGTCGTATCCCTGAGCCAGCGGATATAACAGCTCATGGATCGAGATGGGTTTTTCTTCCTGGAAGCGCTTATGGAAATCCTCGCGCTCCAGCATCTGCGAGACGGTGAACTTGCCGGCCAGACGGATGATGTCCTCGAAGCCGAGTTTACACAGCCATTCGCTGTTGTAGCGGACCTCGGTCTTGTGCTCGTCCAGGATCTTGAATACCTGCGCCTTGTAGGTGCTGGCGTTGCGGTCGATTTCCTCGCGGGTGAGCGGCGGCCGGGTGACCATGCGTCCGGTGGGGTCGCCGATCATGGCGGTGCCGTCGCCGATCAGGAAGATGACCGTATGGCCCATGTCCTGAAAATGCTTCAGCTTGCGAATGGCGACGGTATGGCCCAGATGCAGGTCGGGCGCCGTGGGATCCATGCCGATCTTGATCCGCAGGGGCGTACCCGTCTTTCGCGATTGTTCGAGCTTGTCGCGCAGTTCCTTTTCGGGGATGATTTCAACCGCGCCCTTGCGGAGATAGTCGAGTTGGTATTGAACCTCTGGGAAATCCGGCATGAGTCGATTATAACGGGGTAAGGTAAACAGGCTAGGGTATTTGCACGGGCGCTTCCGGCTCCACCTCTCCGAAACGACAGAAACGAAAGATCTTTTTTCATTCGGAGAGCGCAATTTTATGGGGAATCCGGCGAGTCCGGTCAGCCGGTTTGTCAATCAAAAATTCTTATCGGCCGCATCGAAAGTCCGGTCTTTACTTGGTAGCCCAAATCAGGGTACAAAGTAATGAGAACTCTTGCCGGGATTAGTGTCTAATGAACAGTCAAAAGCCCAAGGAAGATGGTTGTTGTTCCGCCGTGCCCCAAGGTTTACCAGAGCCCCAAGGCCTCTATCACCCCTCCCACGAGCATGACGCTTGTGGTATCGGCTTTGTCGCCAATATCAAGGGGAAAAAGTCACACGATATCATTCTGAAGGGTATCGAGGTGCTCAAGAATCTGACGCATCGCGGCGCCTGCGGCTGCGATCCGGAGACCGGGGATGGCGCCGGCGTCCTGATTCAGATTCCCCACCAGTTTTTTGTCCGTGAGTGCGCGGCGCTGGGCTTTACCTTGCCCGCTCCCGGCCATTACGGCGTAGGGATGATCTTTTTCCCGGTGGAGAAGAATGCGCGCCTGCAGTGCGAGGCCGTCCTGGAGCGGCTGGCTCGCGAAGAGGGCCTGAGCGTTCTCGGCTGGCGCGATACGCCGGTGGATGGCAGCGCCGTAGGCCGCGTGGCGCGCGCCTCGCAGCCTTACATCGAACAGCTCTTTCTCGGCTGCCCCGAGGGCATGACCGAAGACGCCTTCGAGCGCAAGCTGTTTGTCGTGCGCAAACGCGCCGAGTCGGAGATCGAGCAATCCGAGATCGAGCATAAGGGCTTTTTCTATGTGTCGTCGTTATCGGCGCGCACGATTGTCTACAAAGGGCTGTTGCTGGCGCCGCAGATCGTGAAGTTCTATAGCGATTTGTCCGACCCGGAGGCGATGAGCGCCCTGTGCCTGGTGCATCAGCGCTTTTCGACCAATACGTTCCCCAGTTGGCAGTTGGCCCATCCCTTCCGGTATATCGCCCACAACGGCGAGATCAACACCCTGAAGGGTAACGTGAACTGGATGCATGCCCGGCAATCGGTGCTGGCTTCGGAAGTGTTTGGCGACGATATCAAGAAGATGTTTCCAATCATTCAGGCGGGCGGCAGCGATTCGGCGATGTTCGATAACGCCATGGAACTGCTGTTTCAGGCGGGGCGTTCCGCTCCGCACGCCATGGCCATGCTGATTCCCGAGGCTTGGTCGGGGAATCCGCACATGAAGGACGAGAAGCGCGCATTTTACGAGTATCACGCGTCGCTGATGGAGCCCTGGGACGGCCCGGCGGCGATCACCTTTACCGACGGCCGCGTCATCGGCGCCACCCTGGACCGCAACGGCCTGCGTCCTTGCCGCTACCTGGTGACCAAAGATGACCTGGTGGTGATGTCCTCGGAGACCGGAGTGCTGCCCATTGCGCCGGCAGAGATCAAGACCAAGGGCCGCCTGCAGCCGGGCAAAATGTTCCTGGTGGATACGGTGGAAGGCCGCATCATCAGCGACAAGGAGATCAAGCAGCGCCTGTACTCGCGCCAGCCTTACGGGGATTGGCTCAAGCAGAACCAGATTACGCTGGACCACCTGGCGGAGCCGCCGCGCGTGATTGGCTCCGACCACGACACGATTCTTTGCCGGCAGCGGGCCTTCGGTTACAACGACGAAGACGTAAAGTTCATTCTCAGTCCCATGGCCGCGCAGGGCCAGGAGCCGATCGGGTCGATGGGCGCCGATACGCCGCTGGCCTGCCTGAGCGACCGGCCGCAGCCCCTGTTCAACTATTTCAAGCAGCTGTTCGCGCAGGTGACC
>CAZUCM010000226.1:0-5849 GCA_964619235.1 uncultured Terriglobales bacterium | reverse complement strand
CCTTCAGCACCTTGCAATCTGCCGTTTTATACGCCACCGGATAGCCAAACACGAGCGGCGCGGCTGAAGCCGCGCCCTTTCAAAGAAACGGCTGTAGAACGAATTTTTCCGCAGCCTGTGAAGCTCCGCTCGAAGGAAGCCCTGATTCGCCGGCCTGAAGGCCGGCGCTTCCACCGTTCCTTCGCGTCAGGATCGGTCATGAATCATCCGGGTCAGGCTGACTGCTGTGCGCTGTAGTGCGACTCCACGTAGTCGTCCAGAATGCCGATGAATTCCTGGACGATGGCATCGCCGCGCAGGGTGGTGACCAGGCGGCCATCCACAAAGACCGGAGCTTTGGGGTCCTCGAAGGTTCCGGGAAGAGAAATGCCGATGTTGGAGTGCTTGGATTCGCCGGGGCCGTTGACGATGCATCCCATGACGGCCACCTTCATCTCTTCCACGCCGAAATAACGCTTCCGCCACTCCGGCATCTGCTGGCGGATGTAGGCTTGAATTTCTTCAGCCATCTGCTGAAAGAAAATACTGGTGGTGCGGCCACAGCCGGGACAGGCCGTAACCTGGGGCGTAAAGCTGCGAATGCCCATCGACTGCAAAATCTGCTGGGCGACCAGCACCTCTTCGGTGCGGTCGCCGTTGGGGGCGGGAGTGAGGGAGACGCGGATGGTGTCGCCGATGCCTTCCTGCAACACTACGGCCAATCCCGCGGTAGAGGCCACCACGCCTTTGAAGCCCATGCCCGCTTCGGTTAAACCGAGGTGCAAGGGATAATCGCAACGCGCAGCCAGCGCGCGATAAAGATCGATCAAATCCTGCACTCCGCTTACCTTGGCGCTGAGAATGATCTGATCGTGGCGCAGGCCGTATTTTTCCGCCAGTTCGGCGGAACGCAAGGCGCTTGCCATCATGGCATCCATCATTACCGCCAGCGGCTCGCGGGGTTCCGGCAAGCGCGAGTTTTCGTCCATCATGCGGGCCAGCAATTGCTGATCGAGCGAGCCCCAGTTGACGCCGATGCGAACCGGCTTTTGATGTTCCACGGCAGCTTCGATCATGGTGCGGAAGTTGTCGTCGTCCTTGCGTCCAATGCTGACGTTTCCGGGATTGATGCGGTACTTGGCCAGACTACGCGCGCAGAGCGGATATTTTTTGAGCAGCAGGTGGCCGTTATAGTGAAAATCGCCGATGATGGGAACGCGAATGCCGGCCTGCGCGAGCTGATCGGCAATCTGCGGCACGGCTTGCGCGGCGGCATCGTTATTGACCGTGACCCGCACCAGTTCCGACCCGGCCTGGGCCAGAGCAGCGACTTGGCGTACGGTGCCGGGAATGTCGGCCGTGTCGGTATTGGTCATCGACTGGACCACGACCGGGGCGCCGCCGCCCACGCGCACGCCGCCTACATCAACCGATGCCGTCTTTTTCCGTACAATTTCTGCCATACACTCAAGTTTAGCATCGCAAACGGGATGGGAAAGCCGCCGGTGATCAGCCAAACGAGTGTTCCGGCTGAAAGCCGACCGCCGGCAGCGCTTACGGTAAATGGCTGCCCAGTCCCGGCACGTAGCGCGACAGGTCGTTAAAAATAACGATGACGCCGATCAGCAGCAGGAAGACGAAGGCGGCCTGATAAATGCGTTCCTTGATGGGCCGGCTGATATCGCGCCGGATGGCAGCTTCCACGAACAACAGCAGGATGAGCCCGCCATCCAGAATCGGAATCGGCAGCAGATTGATAATGCCGAGATTCAAGCTGATAAGTGCCGTCAGTTCCAGCAGCGGAGTCCAACCCGGCTGCCGAGCCGCTTGTCCGGCGGCCACCCCGATTCCAATCGGTCCCGCGAACTGCTTGATGGAGGCCTTGCGTTCCACCAGCTTCTGCACCAACTGCAGAATCAGCTGCGAATAGCGCTTATTAGCTTCCAGAGAGCGGGTAAACGCTTTGGGAAGCGACAAGTGGGAGATGCGTACCGGATCGGAAGGAAAGAAGCGCAGCCGGTAGTGGGTTTGGCCGTTGATATCGGTGGCTACCGGGGTGACACTCAAATTGAGTGTTTGTCCATCCCGCAGGATGGTCAAGGTAACGGGTTTGGCCTGGCTCTGGTCCAAGTAATCGACCAGCGCTTCAACCGAAGCCAACGGCTTGCCATCCACGGCGGATACGATATCTCCGGCTCGCATGCCGGCCTGGGCAGCGGGTCCGGCTTCGGTGCTTCCCACTTCCACCGCCCGGCTGGGGAACCAGCCGGCATTGCCGGTTTCCTCGGGTCCTTCGGCGGCCGGGGTTATGGTCTTATCAAGATCCTGATTGCCGCGGCGGACGACCAAAGGCAGAGACTGTCCGGGGTTCACACCCACTTGCATGAGAACGTCGTCCCAGACGGGATTCCGCACGCTTCCGATACGCAGGATGAGATCGCCCTGCTGGACGCCGGCCTTGGCAGCCGGTGAATCCGGCGATACATATCCGATTACGGCCGGTTGGTCGGAGTAAATGGGATGGGCGTAGTGCACCATATATACGCCGGTGACCAGCACAACGGCCAGAATGATATTCATGCTGGGGCCGGCTATGGCGATCAGAAAGCGGTGCCAGCGGGGATGAGCGGTAAACTCGCCGGGATCGCCGGTATGGCTGTCCATCGGATTTTCGCCGGCCATCTTGACGTAGCCGCCCAGCGGGAGCAGATTGATGCGGTAATCGGTGTTGCCTTTACGGAAGCCCACCAGGCGCTTGCCGAAACCGATGGCGAACTGCTCGACGCGGACGCCCAATAGTTTGGCGACCGCAAAATGCCCGAACTCGTGCACCAGGATCATGAATCCCAGGACCACGGCCATGGCAGCTACACTGATCAGGATATTGTCCAGCAAAGTAGTGTCTCTTTAATCCGCCGAGAGTGAATGGCGCTCCGCGCCAGGGCACGAACTCCGTCGTGCCGTTTGTATTCGATATACCGGCGGTGAGCCCATGAGCGCTACCGGCCGGCACGATCCGTTTCTACTCAGCCACTCAGCGCCGGCCGGCAGTTTCCACGGCACCTGCCGCCGGCAAAGTGGATTTTACCCGCGAGTTACGGGCGAATACTTCGACCTGCCGGCTCGCGCAACGGCGGGCCTCCGCATCCAATGCGAGGACCTCTTTAATAGATTCCGGCCTGGTCGCATTCGTTTCACGAAGAACTGATTCAATTGTACCGGCAATATCCGGGAATGCGATACGGCCTTCCAGGAAGGCGGCGACCGCTATTTCGTCTGAGGCATTTAAGGCGATCGTCTTAGCTCCGCCAGCATCTGCCGCCTCGTAGGCCAGCCGCAGGCAGGGAAACTTGCCGAGATCGGGGGGGCAGAAATCCAGATGGCGCAGGTTTTCCATGGGAAATCTCAGCTCCGATGGAATGCGATCCGGCCAGGTCAGGGCGTAAAGGATTGGCAGGCGCATGTCGGTCACCGAAAGCTGTGCCAGGATGCTGCCGTCGACGAATTCAACCATGGAGTGAATCGTGGACTGCGGATGCACGACGACCCCGACCTGTCTGGCCGGCACGTCGAACAGACGACAGGCTTCGATGACCTCAAAGCCTTTGTTCATCATGGTGGCCGAATCAATGGTGATCCGTTTCCCCATTTTCCATGTCGGATGGTTCAGGGCCTGCTCGGCGGTAATCGCGGCAAATTGCTCCTGCGGCGTATTCAGAAAGGGACCGCCCGAGGCGGTGAGCCACACGCGTTCCACCTCCTTTGCCGCTCCGCCCCGCAGGCACTGATGTACGGCGTTGTGTTCGCTGTCGATGGGGAGCAGAGGTTTTCCCTGGCGCCGCGCTTCGGCGGTAAACAACTCGCCGGCGGCAACCATGCATTCCTTATTGGCAAGGCCGATGGCTTTTCCGGCCTTCAACGCCTCGTAGGTGGCTTCCATTCCGGCCACGCCCACGATGGCGCTCACTACGAAATCGACAGACGGATGCGTGGCTACCCGCACGGTTCCCGGCGTACCCCAAACAACTTCGGTGCTGCCCAGACCCTCGCTCTTCAGTTGCCCGGCCAGCGTCGCGGCGTCGGCTTCCCGCGCCATGGAGACGATCAGCGGCTTCCAGCGGCGCACCTGTTCCAGCGCCAGTTGCAGATTGCCGCCGGCGGCAATGGAAATCAGGTGAAACCGTTCGGGATAGGACTCGATGATGCTGAGCGTGCTGCAGCCGATAGAGCCGGTGGAACCGAGGATGGCAAGATTCTTCATGTAAGCCTATAAGCTTTCAGCGATCAGCTTTCGGCGATCAGCCGGCAGGAAAGTCCGTGGCTGAGGGCTGACGGCTGACAGCCGATCGCTGCGGTTAGAGGTGTCCCTGCCACATCACGCGCAGGGCGGTGTAGCACCAAAGCACCGGCGCGGCAAAGAGCAAGGCGTCGATGCGGTCCAAAATTCCGCCATGACCCGGCAGCAGCGTGCCGGAATCCTTGATTCCGGCGCCGCGCTTGATCAGGGATTCGGTCAAATCGCCGAACTGCGCAGCCAGGTTTATGCAAGCGGAAAGAATAATGATCTCGGCGAACGGCGGCGTCTCGGCGGCCAAATAGGCATAGCGCCGCGTAATCAATCCGGCCGAGTACAAGGTGTTGCTGATCTGCGGGGCATGGGCAAGCGCCAGCCAACCTACGAGGGTGGCGCCGGCAAGAGAGGCGATAGCGCCCTCCCAGGTCTTGCCCGGACTGATTCTTGGCGCCAGTTTGTGCCGGCCGATGGCTCGGCCCACGTAGTAGGCGAAGGTGTCGCCCGACCATACCACCAGCAGCAGGTAGAGCAGCAGAAACCCGCCGGCCCACAGCTCCCGCACCACCAGCAGCAAAGCCAACGGCATGGCCACATAAAGCAGTGCGGCTACCGAAGTGGCCGCCGCCGGATAAGCGGAGGGCAATTCCGCCCGTGCCATACCCGCGGCGAGAAAGAAAAAAATAGCGGCGCTGGCAGCCGCCAGCAAAGTCACTAGCGTGCCGCCCAGGTCCAGCATCTGCGTTTGGGCGGTCAAGCCCGCGCCCACCAGCGCGAATACCGCAAAGACGTAAATATAGGTGGGACGGCGGATCGGCTCAACGCCGTAATGCTCGGACATGTCCAGCAATTCGCGTACTCCCAGTAACGCCACGGCCGCGACCACCAGCGCCAGCACATACGCCGGGGCGCGCAGGATCAACAGCAGAACGATGGGGATAAGAACCACTGCCGTGGCAACGCGCTTCATTTGACTGAGGCGACCGAAGTCTGCGCCATTGCCGCGGCCGCCGGCGGGGCGGCGTTCTGTACCGTATCGGCGGGTGGAGGTTCGATCAGGCCGCCGTAGCGGCGCTCGCGCTTCTGGAATTCAGTGATGGCTTCCAGCAAGTGCATTCCGCGGAACTCGGGCCATAGCGTGGAGGTGACATAGATCTCCGCATAGGCCACTTGCCACAAAAGAAAATTGCTCAACCGCATTTCTCCGCTGGTGCGGATCACCAGATCCAGTTCCGGCAGATTGCGGGTGTACAGGTGACGCGAGAGAATCTCTTCGGTGATGCGCGGGCGGGCGCCGTTGAAAGGCTCTTCCGCCAGCGCGCTGTTGACCGCGTCCACCATCTCGGTGCGGGCGCTGTAGTTGAGCGCCAGCGTCAGCACCATGCCGGTATTGCGGGCGGTGGCTTCGCGCGCCCACTGCATCCGCTCGTACACCTCGGAAGGCAGTTCGCGCTCCCGCCCGATGTATTGCAGCCGGATGTTGTTCTGGTTGAGCAGGGGAACTTCCTTCTTCAGGTAGCGCTGCAGCAGCGCCATCAGGAATCCGACTTCGCTCTTCGGCCGCTTCTTCCAGTTCTCT
>CAZUCM010000225.1:0-5863 GCA_964619235.1 uncultured Terriglobales bacterium | reverse complement strand
TTGGGAGCGGAGAATAACACCGGTGATGCGCGCGACAAGGACTTTTCGCCCTACCAGGCTTGAGATTGGAGAAACGATGAGCAACACAATTACCGAAACCAGCCAGTACATGACCTTTAAGTTGGGGGATGAGTTGTTTGCCCTGAACGTGGCGCAGGTGCGCGAAGTTCTGGAAATCCCGCAAATCACCAAGGTGCCAACGGCTCCGGAATACATGCGCGGAGTGGTGAACGTTCGCGGGCAGGGAATCCCGGTGGTGGATCTCCGCCTGCGGTTCGGGTTGCCGCGTACGGCGGAAACCGTAAACACCCGGATCATCGTCATGGAACTTGAAATCGACGGCGAAATGACGGTGCTGGGCGGCATGGCCGACAGCGTGCACGAAGTCATCGAACTGGAGCCCGGCAATATCAATCCGCCGCCGCGTATCGCCATGCGGTGGCGCACGGAATTCATTCAGGGAATGGGACGGCGGGGCGAGGAGTTCATCATCATCCTTGATGTCAATGCCGTTTTTTCCTCCGAAGAACTCGCGGTGGTCAACGATGTATCGAACCAGATGAAGGAAACCGCGGCTGGCGCAGCCGTCTAATTACTTGAAGAAACGAAAGGTACCATCATGAAAAATTGGAAAGTCGGCACAAGAATCGTCGTCGGATTTGGGGCGGTCATCCTGATCGCGCTTACGCTCGGTGTATTTGCCCAGAGCCGCGTGGCGGCGATTAACGCCAGCTCCTCGCGAATTACGGGCACCTCGATGCCCGGTCTGTATCTGATTGGCCAGATCCAGGGTAATTTTGAGGGCGAGTTTAACCATATCCTGCAGCATGCCATGACGAAGGACCGCGACGAAATGGCGCGCCTGGAAGCCGAACTGCAGAGCAGCCATGAGCGGAATGCTGAGGTTCGCAAAGAGTATGAAAAAACCATAGCCGACGAAAAACAGCAAGCGCTTTACGAGGCAATGAAGGACTCGGCGGCAGGTTTCCGCAAGGCAACGGCGGACGTCATGAAGCTGAGCTCGGAAATGAAGAAGGAAGAAGCAGCTCAGGCGGTTCAGCAGGAATTGAGTCCGGCGCACAACACATACAAGGACGCCATGTGGACCCTGGCGGCCTATAACAAAACCGTCGCCGACCGGGATGCACAGACCATTGATGCCACGGTCAGCAGCGCCCGATTCGGCATCATTGTCTGCATCTCGATCGCGGTTCTGGTGGCGGTGGTGATTTCCATTTTTGTCGTGCGCAGCATTACCCGCCCGCTGGCGGTTGCTTCGAGCCTTATCGATCTGGTTGCGCAGGGCGACCTCAGCCATCAGGTGGAGGCCGCTTCGACGGACGAACTGGGGCGGATGCTCTCCGCTCTGAACCGGATGACCGAAAACTTGAAGGCCGCGGCCAACGTTGCCGTCAGCATCTCCGAGGGCGATCTTAGCGTGCAGCCCAAAACGCTTTCGAATGAAGATGTGCTGGGTCAGGCGCTGGTCCGCATGGTGAAGACCCTGCAGGGAGCGGCGGAGATATCGGCCAGGATTTCGGAAGGCGATCTCAGCGTGCAGCCGCAAATGCTTTCCGCCAAGGACGCGCTGGGTCAGGCGCAGATGCAGATGGTGCAGAACCTGAAGACGGCGGCTCATGTGGCCACGCGGATTTCCGATGGCGATCTCACGGTTCAGGCCCGGGCACACTCCGAGAAAGACGTATTGGGTCAGGCGCTGGTGCGCATGCTGGACAATTTGCGCAAAACCGTGGGGCAGGTGGCACAGGCCGCGGCCAATGTCGCCAGCGGCAGCGAAGAGATGAGCTCCACCGCCCAGCAGCTTTCCCAGGGCGCGACGGAACAGGCTTCCGCTGCGGAGGAAAGCACCTCGGCAATGGAGGAGATGGCCGCCAGTATTCAACAGAATGCCGATAACGCCCGCCAAACCGAGAAGATCGCATCAAAAGCGGCCGAGGATGCGCAATCCAGCGGCAGCGCGGTCTCCTTGACGGTGGCGGCGATCAAGGAAATCGCCCAGAAGATCAGTATTATCGAGGAAATCGCCCGCAAAACCGACCTGTTGGCCCTGAACGCGGCTGTCGAGGCGGCACGCGCGGGCGAACATGGCAAAGGATTTGCAGTGGTCGCCTCAGAGGTGCGCAAGTTGGCGGAACGCAGCCAGACAGCCGCCGCCGAAATCAGTGGACTCACCAGCAACGGCGTAGCCACCGCGAATGGCGCCGGCGATCTGCTGGCCAAACTGGTGCCGGATATCCGACGAACCGCCGAATTGGTGCGGGAGATTGCCAGCGCCAGCATCGAGCAGAATACCGGCGCGATCCAGGTCAACAAAGCGATCCAGCAACTCGATCAGGTCATTCAGCAGAACGCTTCGGCGTCGGAGGAGATGACTTCCGCCGCCGATGAACTCTCCGATCAGGCGCAATCCTTGCAAACGTCGATTGCCTTCTTCAAGGTGGAAGAGCACGTTACGGCGGCGGCGCGGGTACGGCCGGGCAAAGCGGCACAGGCACATTCAGGCGTGACGCGGAAGCGCCCCGGCCCGTTTTTTGAAAAGGCTGTTCTGGCGCGCCAACCCCGCGGAGAAACGGCCGTGGTGCCGGCCGAGGGTGCCAGTATCGAATTAGGCGCCACTCCGGACGCTTTCGATTCGCGTGACCGGGAGTTTGGCGCATATCACTAAGAACAAGGCGGCGATCAGGGGCCAGGGCCATGGAATTCAATATGGAACCATTCGAGCGCATCGAGACAACCGAGCTATCGCGCGAAAGCTTTCAGCGGTTCGCGCGATATATTACGCAGGAACTCGGCATCAAGATGCCGGATTCAAAGCTGACGATGGTGCAAAGCCGTCTGCTGCGCCGCGTCCGTGAACTCGAATTGGACTCGGTCGAGCAATATGGAGAATACTTCTTCACCGCCGCCCACAGCGAGGAGCGCGATCATTTTATCGATGCCATTACCACCAATAAGACGGATTTTTTCCGTGAGCCCGAGCATTTCGATTATCTGGTTCAAACCGCGCTTCCCGCTCTTGCGGGCTCCGTCGCTTCGCCGCTCTATGGGGTGAACGTCTGGTCTGCCGGTTGTTCGTCCGGAGAAGAGCCGTACACCCTGGCCATGGTGCTCAGTGAGTACGCGAACCAAAGCCGGGGATTCGATTTTTCGATCCTCGCCACCGATATCTCCACCCGGATGCTCGGACGGGCGCGGGACGGGATCTATGACGAAGCCCTGATTGCGCCGGTGCCGCTCGATTACCGGAAAAAATATCTGCTGCACAGTCACGATCGTGAGCAGGCACAGGTGCGCATCGTTCCCAGACTGCGGCAGAAGACCAGCTTCTACCGGCTCAACTTTATGGCCGAAGACTACGGCATTCGCGATCTGTTTGAAGTGATCTTCTTCCGCAACGTCATGATCTACTTCGATAAGCGCACCCAGGAGTGCGTCATCAACCGAATGTGCAGGAACCTGCGACCTGGAGGCTACTTGTTCGTCGGCCATTCCGAATCTTTGGCCGGCCTGGATATTCCGGTGGCGCCGGTGCACACTTCCATCTATCGAAAGCCGGCAACGGAGGAAGGCAGGCGGGCGCGCGCATGAACTCTTCGGGAAGAATTCGGGCGCTGATTGTCGATGATTCCGCCGTGGTCCGCCAGGCATTGAAGGAGATTCTCGAAAGCGATCCGGAGATCGAGGTGATGGGCGTGGCCCCTGACCCCTATCTTGCCGTGGAACGCATTAAACGGGAAGTTCCCGATGTCATTACTCTCGACATTGAAATGCCGCGCATGGACGGCCTGACGTTCCTGGATAAGATCATGAGTCAGCATCCGATTCCCGTGGTGATCTGTTCAACACTGACGGGAAATGGATCGGACAGCGCGATGGCCGCCCTGGAAAAGGGGGCGGTCGATGTCATTACCAAGCCAAAGCTGGGAGCCAGGGAGTTTTTGGAGGAATCGCGCATAAGGATCTGCGATGTGGTCAAGTCGGCAGCTCATGTCCGCTTGAGTCATCGCCGGCCCGCCGCCACCAGAACCGTGCAGCCAAAGCTTACGGCGGATGCCGTGCTGCCCTTGCCGGCATCGCATGCATTGATTCAGAGCACGGAAAAGGTGATCGTCGTGGGGGCCTCCACAGGGGGAACCGAAGCGTTGCGCGAGTTCCTTGAGGCTTTACCGATCGACTCTCCGGGAATCGTCATTGTGCAGCATATGCCGGAACACTTTACCACCCGATTTGCGGCGCGCCTGGATGGAATCTGCCGCATCAGCGTCAAGGAAGCGGAGGACAACGATTCGGTGATTCGCGGCCAGGCCCTGATTGCTCCCGGCAACCGGCATCTGCTGCTGAAGCGCAGCGGCGCCCGCTACTTCGTGGAGCTGCGGGACGGGCCGCTGGTCAGCCGGCATCGCCCCTCCGTCGATGTGCTGTTTCGCTCGGCGGCGCGCTATGGTGGAGGGAATGTGGTGGGAGTCATCATGACCGGGATGGGAGATGACGGCGCCAAAGGAATGCTGGAGATGAAGCATGCCGGCGCTTTTACCATCGCTCAGGATGAAGCGACCTGTATTGTTTTTGGGATGCCCGCGGAAGCGATAAAGCTGAACGGCGTCGATCGAGTTGTGCCGCTGGGCCACATTGCCGACGATGTCCTCAATGTGTGCCACGAGCGGGGATGGTAATGAATTCGGACGGGTGCGGAAGGCGCCGCCGGCAGGAGACACAGGAATGGCAAAGAAGGTGATGATCGTGGACGATTCGCCGGTAATGCGGCAAATGGTCTCCTTTACCCTGCGGGAAGCCGGGTTTGAGGTATTGGAAGCCGAGAATGGCCAAGATGCTTTGACGAAGTTGAATGGCCAAAAGCTGGACTTGATCCTGACCGACCTCAATATGCCAGTGATGGACGGACTAACTTTTATTCGCAGCGCTCGCGGTCTGCCGGCGACGGCCTATATTCCGATCCTGATGTTAACCACCGAGAGCCAGGTCGAGAAGAAACAGGAAGGCAGGCAGGCGGGGGCGACAGGGTGGATCGTGGAGCCGTTTGATCCGCCGAAACTACTGGCTACGATTGCCAGGGTGTTGCCTTAATGGCAGTCGCCGGCAATCAGTAGCTGCACAACACTCGCACCATATCCCCTGCAGTTGTCAACGGCGAGAGCGATTATAGCAATGGAACACCTTGCGGGCCGCAGTCCCGCGCTCCCAGGTTTCAGCCTGCCTATCGAATGCTCACGATTACCGTATGGGTTCCTCGCGGAAGCATGAGCATCCTATCCCCGGCGAGATTCAATGGCACTTCCTTTCCATCCACGACCAGGTGGGAAGGAACATGATTCAGCTTCATCAGCGCGCGGGACTGGCTGCTGTAGGTGACCTCGACGCCGTCCGGTTGTTCGGCGGCGGCTTGCAGGGTTCCATTGAAATCAAGCACGCGAAGCGGCGGTTCGCCGGCGCCGGAGGTCAGAATGTGGCTGCCTGCGGGCAGCCAGAGGTGCTCGGCGTCGCTTACCGGCCAAAATTTTCCATCCACGGAGACGGGGCCGGACCAGCGCACGCCCACCCCATAGGGTGAGTCGATGACCAGGCTCTTGCCGTCCGGCGAGCGCTGGCTTTGGGTAAGCAGGGCCGAGGCGGCGGGCAAGAGTGGAATATCCACGGGAGAGACGGAGGCCGCGGAGTAGTAAATGACGGTGGGAAACGATTGCGACGCAATATGAATCAGTTGCGCCAGCTCAATGCCCGTCTGCTGCTGTGTGGGATAAACCACCTGGTCGCGCTCGACCACGTTAATATCGACGCCCAGACGGTCCTGACGAACGCGCGCAAGGAGGCCGAGCTGAACCAC
>CAZUCM010000224.1:0-5873 GCA_964619235.1 uncultured Terriglobales bacterium | reverse complement strand
CTGCGGCGGACGTTGTAGATCGTAAGCAGCACGGCGATCACCCCGACCACAAAATAGACGATCAAACACGTCGTCCATTCCGGATACAGATTTCCGAACTGGGCAAAGGACACCGTCAGAAAGTAAAACGGATTCAGGTACATCGGGGCTTTAACGCTCCAATGGATCTGATTCCACGTCGTCGATCCCAGATTGGCGAGACGGACAAAGAAGACGATGGCCGTGACCACCGTCATGACGATGATCGCCCCGTAGGCAGCGGCCGTGGCGTGGACGCTTCGCCGGAATGCCGACGAACAGTACAGGCCGATCGCGCTGGTGGTCAGCAGGATCACGACAGTCGTCAGCGTGGCCGCGGCGGCGTCATAGAGTCCGAGACCGCCGAAGACATACGCCAGGCTCAGCACGGGGAGCCCTGTAATCAGTAGCAGCAGGACAAATAGTAACGACGAGGCAAACTTGCCGAACCAGATTTGACGCACCGTCAGGAGGGAGGTCAGAAGGCCAGCCAGTGTCCGCTGTTCTTTTTCAATCGTTAAGGAGCCGGCGCTGAAGACCGGGCCGAACAGAAGCAGTAGCGCCAGCTGGGCGTAACTGACGGTAAGAAATAGAACCAGCCCCAGCTCCGCCCCCTGCACTTGGCTGGACGTGTCCCAGCGCGTGATGCTGTAGTACGGCACCACGATAATGGCGCCCAGCACCAGCAGGTACAGCGTGGGAATAATCCAGCCACGCCGCTCCCGCATACGCTGCTGCAGTTCCTTGCGGATCATCGGGTTCATTGGTGCTCCTCTCCGAAAGCCTGGCGGTACCGTTCTTCCAATCCCGCGCCCAAGGGGGTGAATGACACTACTTCGGCCCCGGACTCGATCAGCCGGTGGAGCAGCGCGGCACTCTCGTGATCGCCGCCCGTAACCTGAACGACCAATCGATTGCCGGTCGCGGTGAGCATTTGCGTGCCGGGGACGGCCTGCAAAGTCCCCGACATCGTCTCGGCCACTCCCACGAGCCTGATTTCGTACGTGCGGAATAAGGCGGCGTTCTTTTGCAACTCGATCACTGATCGCCCCTCGGCATCTGTGGCATTGCGGCCTTCCGCGATCATGGCCACCCGGGTACAGATATCTTCGAGGTCGTTGAGTATGTGCGAGGAGATCAGGACGGTAACGCCCTCGGCTTGAAGCTGCTTCAGCTGCTCGCGCAGGTGAATTCGGGCCAGCGGGTCCAGTCCGGTCGCCGGCTCGTCCAGCAGCAGAACCTTCGGTCGGTGCAGCAGAGTTTTCGCCAAAAGCAGGCGTTGCCGCATGCCGAGCGAAAGCTCTTCCACGAATGAGTTGCCGCGCTCCGTCAGTCCGGCTCGTTCCAAAGCCTCTGCGACGGCATCGCGCTTCCGCTTGCGTTTGAGATGAAATGCGTCGGCGAAAAATTCGAGGAACTCGCGGACGCGCATCTCCTGGTAAATGCCTGGAGAATCCGGCAGGTATCCGACCAGCTTTTTGACTTCACGTCTTCGCCGGGCTACGTCAAAGCCGCCGATACTTGCCTTTCCGCCGCTCGACTTCAGCAGAGTGGACAGAATCTTGATCAAAGTCGTTTTTCCCGCGCCGTTGGGGCCTACCAGGCCGACGACTTCTCCCGGCTGTACCTGGAGGTTAAAGCCGTCAAGGGCGCGCGAACCGTTATAGCGTTTGCAAATCTGTTCAACTTGGATCATGAGAGCGGCACCACTACCAGCGACGCTTTGCGCCAGGTGACATTCCTTTCGTTAAGCTCAACCGGGAGCGTTCCGGTGTCGATCAAGCCGACGAACACCTTCTGGGGGCTGCCGAAGCGTCGCGCCACGCCTTCCGTGAGGGAAAGGTCGTCCGGCAATAAGTGGGCCTCGCCAACCTTCCGGTATCGCAGCGGCTGAGATGCTGTCGCGGAGAGGTCTACTTCCTGTCCCGGCTGCAAGGAATGAAGCGCCCAAAGCTTGAGGTTCGCGCCATCCACCACGACCGCCTCAGAAAGTGTCAAACCGGTATCGTTCCTAATTACGCCGGCGGCGGTACAGTGTACGCTTCCGGCAAGCGTTTGGAAGCCGCTGAAACCCACATCGTGCGCAGACCAGCGCAGCATCGGAACTGTGATCTTTTGGGGCTCATCGAGCAGCACCTGCCAAAGCTCAACGTGGTACTTGTCCGTAATCGATGTGTACACGTCTTGTGCTGTTGTCGGGGTCGCAGTCCAGTGGCCGGGCTGTAATACGGCATCTCCGCCGACGGAAAAGATGAGTTTTGTTCTCTTCGGTGACGACATGCTCACATCGTAGTTGGCAAAGGCCATGGGGCTGGACGGGTCCATCCACAGGATGGCCAGATCGGTGCCCTCAAAGGCACGTGGTCCACGGTGATAGTTAGAGGCGTAGAACCATCCTGAAAATAGCAGGGAACACAGGGCAATGGTCACCCAGCCCCACTCCAGTCGCCGGAAGCGCCGGAGCAGCGCAAAATTCACCGCCCCCAGCACGAAGACGTAAGTGCCCAGCGAAATCAATATCCATCGCAGCTTCGGAAGCTCAAAATGCGGGCCAACCCGCTTTTCGAGCCATTCCAGCCTGGAGTCGTTGGTGTCCTGCCAATTGAAGGTGCCTTGAATGAATTTTTCCAGCGTCTTATCAGTGAACAATTCTTCCAGATCGTTACCGGTGACGCTGGAGGCCCGGTAAAGCGTGCCTTTCCCGACCAGTGCTGAAGAGGGGCCCCATCTGTCGTCGTGGCGGTAGGGTGCGAGAAAGCTTTCGTCCGCCACCTCATGTTCGACGAGAATCAGGTTGCCGCCGCTACGGAGGTACTGCTCCAGCGCCTGCTTCTGCTCACTCGAAAATCCCGCCATAGGAGCGGCCACGACCACGGCTCGGGCGGCGCCATAGGCCCACCAATGGGAGCGTGGCTGGAGCAGTACCGCAAACTTCACTTCATGGCTCTTTCGTTCAATTTCTTGGGGACTGCCGCCGCGCATGATCTGGCCCTGAACGCTGGAGCAGATCTCCGGATCGGCGCAGAGAACAGCGACCAGTCCTGCCGGACTTGCCGCGATCATGGTTTTCTCGGTCGTGGCGAACCCAATATGCTGCTGGGCCTCATCGATCGCGCTTACATCCACAACGGAGTCTTTGCCGGAAACAATGATTGGGAGCTCGACCTCCCGGATTTCCTGGGGGCCCAGCGTAACAGTCTTGGTGATCTGGCTGGAAACCAAACGGTTTGCATCCGGGCTGATGCGGATTTGGATGGTCAGCGGGAGAGTTTCCGAGCGTGGATTGGACACCTGCAGTCGAAGCGGCGTGGGACCGCCCATGGTCTGGTAATAATTCAGACCGACCTCTTCGATCTTGACCACGTCAGCGGCAAATCCCGCCACCGCGAGCAGGAGCACACCGAACAACATCGCGAGACGTTTCATAAGCATACAAGTTGTAGTGCAATTTAATGGTTAACGAACTATACCTGCTGCGGTGCCGCTCCACCAGCGCAAAATGTAATGACCGTGACGGAAAGGGCACGCTCGTCATTCTCGTACGGGGTCACTTTTCATCCAGTCTCAGATCCTCGGTCTGCTCGCACCGGCCCCACCTAGGGCATTGACATGTGATGAAGAGATGTATCGCCAGCAATCGTACTCACGACAACCCCATGACGAACAGTTCTCCATTTTTTCTGAAGCCGAGAGTGCAGTTTTCTGATAATTTGGTTTGCCATGACGCGGTTTGCTCGGGTGATAGCGTTTCATGTGCCGCACCATGTTACGCAACGGGGGAATGCGCGGCGATTCATATTGGGCAGGGATGAGGATCGAATGGCCTTTTCTTCGATGACGAGTAGCCTGGCTTAAGGGAAATACAGAAACCTTTCGTCACGAGTTTCCAAGTTGAGAGGTGGTTCTGGGCTTTCCGCTACCAAGGTAACATTGATTCTCGAAATCATAGACGCAGCGAAGCGAGACCGACAAACAATCCCCAAGCGGTGATGCCTTTATGCATTCTGAAACGCGTGCTCGAAGCTGGTGGCATTGGCAATATGTCCGGTGGATATTTCTGCTCCCCGGCCTGGCGGTTGCGTTTGTCGTTGGCTTATTGGCATTGTTTTTTGTCAGCTACCTGCTGCAGTTTCCGTACTTTCGCCTGCTTGATGCAACGCACCGTCACGCGAGCAGCCTTGGTGATTCATTCGTTAGCCTGGGTCTCGGCGGCCTGGCCGGCTTGCTTGTGGGATCGAGCATTTGCTGGGCATCGCTGGTCGCCATCAGTCCAGGCTTGCTCAGGAAGGCAAAATCGGCCTTTAAGTGGGCCGGCGCGGTTATCCTCGTCTGGTGCTTGGTAGTCGTCGCCGGTGTCGTTCAAGGGTCTGCGCCGGATCGAGAGATTCCTTTCGCCACTCCGGAATGGACCGTGAAGCTGCCTCCTATATTCACGATTTCGCCGGGCCTTCACACAACCCATAAGATGATTCTCCCGGATGCAAATCACGTGGTGGTGAACACCGGCAATCAACTGGAGTCATTCGATATACGATCAAGACGGGTCGTTGCAAATCGACAAGTGAAGGGCCGAGATCCGCAGCTGTTTGCTTCTTCGTCGGGAAAAGTTATCGTTTCGACCGGGGATCAGCTCGACCGGTTCTCCGCTGACCTTCAGCCAGACGGGAGCTCCTTCCCCATAGTCGATGGATTCGCGGAATTGGCATCGCCTTCAGGTGCCCGCATCGCATGGCAGCACTATGCAAAAACTCCCCCGAAGGTTACTTTTGTTGATACAGAAACGCTGAAGACTGCCGAAACTTTCGCGACCTGCAATGCCGGAACTATGACGGACAGGTCCGTTGCTGAATCGGTCATCCTCGTGGATGAAGGCTCTGTCCCCGCCATTAACGTTTGCGAGCCAGGGACTGCTCAACACATTCTTTACCGGGGGGATTCTGGGTCTTTTGTTTACCTCAATAATGAATCCATGTTGATGGTTGGGAACCGGCTGCTGCTGCTTGATTCAGCTGGCAGGGTGCGAGCACGGGACGACTGGCCAAAACAACAAGTTGAATTTGCTGGGGCCTCCCGCGATGGGAGCCGATTTGCAATCGCGATTCAACGGTGGGGTTGGGGCGACCCAGCCAAGATAAATAAGGTCACCATTGTCATCTACGACACGGCAAGCTTCCGACCCATTGCGAGAGTTGCCTCGAAATGGGTGTCAGTGTTTTCCCCTGATGGCAAAGCGGTCGTCGCCTCTTCGGGGGCCGACATCAGTTATATTCGGTTGCCTTGAAGTGCTGATCCGTCATGTCCTAGCGCGCTGATCCGAACGGCGTTTGGGCACGGCTCTCCGTACTCGCCGGTCGCGCACCAGCAAATAGATCCACCAACTCGCGGCGGCGGCGGACGTTATAGATCGTAAGCAGTACGGCGATGAACCCGACCTCTTTCGCGTTCCGGTCACCCCGGTACAATGGGTAGCTATGAGCGCGACCTTCGAGCATTGGCTGGAATTTGTCTTCAATAACCCCGTTCGCGAGCGCGAGTGGTATTGGGACGAGGACTTCGACTCCCGGTGGGAGGCGCTCGACCTCGCCGATACACCCATCGTCCAATACATGACGCGGCTCTTCCGGGAGCCGGAGGTTCTGAAGCCGTATTCGCTTGACCAAATTGAGCAGGGCCTGTGGTTTCTAGTCAGCAACTGGTCTCCGGGCGGCTCAAGCCAAACTCTGCTCAGGCGCGAGGCTGCGCTCCTCGACCGTGTCGCCTGCATCCGCGCAATGTCCAGCTTCTTCCGCAACTTCGTTCTCGTGGGGATTCTTCCGAAGGCGATCAGTGTTTTTCCGTGAAGCCGATCACCAGTT
>CAZUCM010000223.1:0-5883 GCA_964619235.1 uncultured Terriglobales bacterium | reverse complement strand
ACTCCTGCTTGCCGAAGGTTGCGTTGCCGTGCAGGGTGCGATAGCGCTCCACCAGACGATTCAAGTAAGGATTGTCCAGTTCGCGAATCACCACGCGCATGGGATATCCGTGCAGGGAGTGCATGAACGAACCGATTTCCCAGCCGCCGATGTGTGCGGTCAAAAACAGTACGCCCTTGCCTCCGGCCTTTGCCGCTTCGTAGTTCTCCAACCCGTCGTAAACCGCGACTTGAGCGATATTCTCGAGGTCATAACGGGGGAACAGACAGAATTCCGCCAGCAGGCGCCCAAGATTGTCGAACTCCCCGCGCAACAGGCGCATCCGCTCCGCGCAGGAGAGGTTGGGAAAAGCGATTTCCAGATTGCGCAGGCCGGTAGCCCGCTGGCGGCGGCGCAGGCGGAACACCAGCCGGCTGATGGCGATGCCCGTGGCCCGCGCCAGCGGCCGCGGCAAGATCCCGATCAGTTTGACGGCGACCCAAGCGGGCGCATACTCAATGAGATCGCGCATGATGGCGAATTCTAGACCTTAGCACCAGGAAATGGCCCGCCCAAAAGTCGCTGCCGGCTACTTTGCCGCTTCAACTTTCTTTTCCGTATGTTTGATCGGGGCATACTTATCCAAGGCGGCAAGGAATGGATGGGCATCCTTCGGCGCTTCGTAACCGTCCGTCAACAACGTGCGGTACGGCACCAGCTTCCCGTAAAAAAGCCTGGTATCGTTGTCATCCTGCGAGATCAACGCGCCCTTCAGCGTGATTCCGGCAAAGGCTCCGCGCGAGCGGGAATAGGTAAGAACCTGGGCAATCATCTTCCAGTCGGTTGCCCCTTCGGCATGGCGCCCAACCGGCCCAGCCGCCACCGAGGCATCGGCCCCCAATTCGAACTTGCTGGATAGCAGACAACGCATGCCGCGGTCGTTCATGATCAACATGACCAAATCCACCGCCTGGCCGCCGATCTGCAGTCCGAAAGTCCCTCCCTTGATGCCGAAGAAAGCCGGGGCACTCCAGCCTTTTTCGGTACGGCAACTGACGATTCCGTGGCCGTATTCCCCGCCAAAAACGAATCCCGCCTTCACCAACGAAGGCACAATGGCGACGCACTTGGCGGATCCAATGATCTCTTCCGGTATGCCTTTATCCGGCGCATCCATGATTTCCTGCATGATGTCGCCGGCATCTTCAATCCGTTCCAACTGTTTTTCCCTGTCCGCCTGGGCAAAAGCCAGACTCGACAGCAGAACAAAGACGGCGACTACGGCGAAACGCTTAGTAAATGACTGGATCACGATTTGCCCCCGGCACTATGGATTCCAAGATTGATGGTACGACAAATAGACGTGCCGGACCGGGGAAAGGTGTTTACTTTCAATGTGCAGGAGCTGTTTTTACCGCATTCCGCCCATGGCGGCAGCGGATTTCAGCCATTTTTTGATTTAGAAAGAGGAAGGGCTGGCATCGAAGTGTCTCAGCTTCTATGCCAGCCCCAGGTGTCCCAGGTTCTGTGGTAGGTGAAGACAGTCTGCTCCAGTCTTCCATTTGTCACAAGTCACGACCGGACATGGACCAAAGTAACTAAAGTTTTCCGGACTTCTGCCGATGCCGGTCCCGCCGGGCTAATCGCCCCTGACCAAAGAATGCGTAATGGCATGGACCGAAAGCGCGATACGGTTCTGCACGCCCACTTTGCGCATCAGTTTGGCCACATGGGCCTTCACGGTGCGTTCTTCGATGTTCAGCGCCAGACCGATCTCCTTATTGGAACGGCCGGCCACCAGCAATTCCAGAACTTCTTTTTCCCGATCGGTAAATGTCACCCGTCCCGCCGGGAAGATGCGTCCCTGGTGGGAGGTAACGCGCTCGATGAACATCGACAACACACGCCGGGGCGCCCATACGGAACCGGAATTGACGATGCGCATCGCCATAATGAATTCCTTCGACGAGGCCGCCTCATCCACGTAGCCTTTGGCGCCCGCGGCCAGAGCCTTCAGAATGGTTTCGTCATCGGCTCCCGATCCGGTCACGACGACTCGTAAATCCGGGCGGGACGCCTTTAAGCTGGCCACCATATCGAACAGGTTCTGCCCGCTCCGGCTGCTGAGCAAAACCAAATCGATGTTCTCCTGGTTTGCCACCTCGGCCAATGATGCTGCCACCAGTTCGAAATCCGGTTCCGCTTCGAACAAGGCACGGAACCCGACCAACCGCAGGGGATCACCCTCCACTACGGCAATTCGTACTGAAGCTTGCGAAGAACTAGCTGCCGATTTCGTCATAGGCAAATCCGTCTGAGTCCAGCGCCTTCCTTAAGAACTGGACGCCGGGGCACAAGTGCCCACCTTTCGATGATAGCTCACAGTGTAATCTCTGGGGCCCATATTAGCCATAAATCACGCGATACGTATCGAGTGCGGCAACCAGTCCCGGGCACCCCGCCGTTCAACAATACCTGCACCCTAAGGGCATTCCTTCGGGCGCACTAAGACATTCCTTGCATTGCCGCCGCCACTGCCCCGCAGGATACTCAACTCAACTTAAACTCTGTACTAATTGGATTCGCCTTCCATCCTTGCACCAAACAGAATCCTGGGGGAATTGGTGTAGCGGAAGCAGGCGAAATCATTTGGCGTCAGACACCCCGCCCGGCGTAAGCCGGCGGGGATTTTCTTTGTAAGAACATCGGCGCCATAACCGGTTTAAACAGAAGCGGGAGCGTCTGGCGCGCCCTCGTCACTCCATTCGCCTTCTTCCCTGCCGGCGTCCTCGGCCTGCTCCTGCAATCGCCCCGCCACCTGCGACAAGGCACAGTAAATCTCAATTCCACGGGCCGCATATTCCGGGGCATGCTCCCACAGGCTGTCGAATTGCTCCGGATACTCGGAAGCCAAAATCGCCAGACCCACCGTGGCGGCAGCGATGCCGGCGGGACGTTTCCGGTTCAGGAACAGCACCGCTCCGGCACCCAGAGAACCGAACACCAGCGCTCGCTTCCATGCCTTCATGCCTTCACCTCGCGCTTCAATTTCCCATAAGAGTAGCAGCAATCCCCCTTCGTTGTCCGCCGGCGAGGGACAACCCACATTTCTCGTTTCTCCTTTCTCGTTTCACGCCGCCGGTTGCGCGCAGGGAAGCAATAAAGGCGTTATAATTATTTCCTGCGCGCCCGTAGCTCAGCTGGATAGAGCGGATGCCTCCGGAGCATCAGGCCGGGAGTTCGAATCTCTCCGGGCGCGCCAGCACATCCCTTCCACGTTTCACATTCCACGGTTTCACGCTCCGATGGGCTTTGCGAACTCTGGGGAGCATTTATTCTGCGCGTCATTCCGCTGGTTCGATAGTGTAAACTCGTCCCAACAGTTACGGTCTGCAGCGAGTCGTAATGACAGACACGAGTCGGCAAAGCCAGGGGTGGCCGGCAATCTAAGGCGATGGTCGGGCTGCGTCCTGCAGGAGAGAGCTATGGATACCCGCCTAATTCTTCATGAACTTCGCGCCGAGCGCGCGCGCATCAACCAGGCAATTGTCGCTCTGGAAACTCTGGATGGAGCGGCGTGGCCCGCGCCGGCCGCCAATCCGATTGCCCACCGGACTCACAAGGCCGCCAAACGCAAGCTGAGTGCCGCCGGCCGCAAGCGCATCTCGGAGCTTTTGAAACGGCGATGGGCGGAGCGCAAGCGCAAAGGCAAAACCACACTGTAGTTCGTCGATTCGAATGGGCCCCGTACATATGCCAGTCGCGAACCCGATTGTGATCGTGGGAGGAGGCCCGGCAGGCTCCATGGCCGCGGAGCGGCTGGCGCGGGCCGGACGCCATGTCGTCCTCATCGACGAGAAACTGGCTTGGGAAAAACCCTGCGGCGGCGGAATCACGCCCAAAGCCATTTTGCGCTATCCGTTTTTGGCGGAAGCGTCGGTGGCGCCAAACTGGGTTAGCGCCTGCGAAATGATCAGCCCCGCCGGCCGCCGCGTGGTTTTCCCTTTACGGCAGAAGATTGCGGTTTTTTCGCGGCGCGTGCTGAACCAGCTCATGCTCGACCGCGCTCAGGCGGCCGGCGCGGACATTTGCCAGGACCGGGTCACCGCCATCGGCGGCCAGGCCGGCAATTGGCGGCTGCAAACGCGAGACGGCCTGGCAATCACTGCAGCTCATATAATTCTGGCCGGTGGTGCCCGCAACCCGTTCCGCGCGCAGTTCGCCCCTGCCTTCGCCGCCCACGAGATGATGATCTCCACCGGCTATTTTCTGCCGGGCAGCAGCGACCGCATGAAGATCAGGTTTGTCTCCGGGCTTGAAGGTTATTTATGGACCTTCCCGCGTCGCGATCACTTCTCCGCAGGAATTGCCGGCAAGCTCAATGATCGCCGCTCGACCGCCGAGCTGCGCCGCCTGCTGGATGAGTTTCTGGTGCAGGAGGGCTTCAGCCTTACCGGCGCAGAGTTCTTTGCCCACCTGATACCATCTCCTGCCGCCGGCACGTTGCGGCAGTCCACCTTTTGCGGGGATGGCTGGACCATGGTCGGCGATGCGGCGGGCCTGGTCGATCCCATTACCGGAGAGGGTCTTTATTATGCCTTTCGCTCCGCCGAATTGGCGGTCGAAGCCTTGCTGGCGGACCGCCCCAACTCCTACTCCGCCCTTATTTCTAAGGAGTTACTGCCGGAATTGTCGGCCGCAGCCGGATATGCTGCCAGCTTTTACCACGGATCGCTGCTTGGACAGCCGATTCTGGAGCGTATGGTGCAGCTTGTTTCCTATAGCGTCCGCTTCCGCGAGATCATGTCCGATCTTTTTACCGGCGCTCAATCCTATGCCACTCTAAAGAGACGCTGTTACCGCCAACTGCCTCAAGTAGTGTGGCAAACAGTCAAAAGTTAGCGCCGGAAAGTTACTACTAAGATAACTTATGACAGTGGATTTTATTGACTAGTATGTAACGCAATGCAAAAAATGGTCGTTGACATTACTTAAGTTTCGGCTAATAATACATCGTCCCGAAGCCACTAGAAGCCTGTCCCCAGGGCATTTAGTCCGCTGTGCTGGTGTTTTTCGGTGACAAGGTCTTTTCATGGGCCCCATGGTTTGTTCCGACATCAACTCGCGCAAGAGTTAGCGCCAAACACTGCAATGGTGGGGGCGCTGATGAGGCTACTATCCCCCGGCATTAGCACGGAGAGTGCAATATGCAAGGAAGTGGGATAACAAAGCTGCGATTTTCTGGGTTTTTGACGGTTCTAGCCACGGTCCTCATTATTCTTCTTACCTGCATTGCCTCTTTACCTGCAGTTGCCCAGGCTACCGGCGATAGCCGCTGGCCGGGACTGACTCCAACGGTAACGGAACCCACGTACCCGTCTCTCTGTACCAAAGTTGTGGGCACGAGCGGAGAACCGGCGGGCGTGCTGTATGCCAACCAAGTGGCTGGTAGTATCACCACGACCACCGATACTCGCATTCAGAGTGCGATCAATTCCTGCCAACCGGCTGCCGGCTCCCCCGCCGTCGGCATCGAGTTGGAAACCAACGGCAGCAATAATGCCTTTGTCTTTCCCAATATCACCCTGCAACCGGGCGTCACCCTGATCGTAGACACCAACGTTGTAGTGTTTGCTTCCACCACGAACAGCAGCAGCACGGCTTTCATTACCGTGGCCACGAATACAGGCGCCAATGCCTCACAATACTCCGGCGGATCCATGGGGTACTGGGGCATCATGGGTTACGGCATTATCGATGGGCAAGGCTCGGAGTGGGGCTGGAACGGTTCGGGGCCGCGCCTGATCCAGATGGGCTCGGGCACATCAAGCTCCGCCGACTACTTTACGCTTTATCGGATCACCCTGCAGAATGCCTCGATGATGCACGTCATTGGCACCGGCA
>CAZUCM010000222.1:0-5883 GCA_964619235.1 uncultured Terriglobales bacterium | reverse complement strand
ACCTGCATCGAGGCGATGGCGGCGGCGCTGGGCCATACCCAGTCGCTGCACACCAACGCGCTCGATGAAGCCATCGCCCTGCCCACCGACTTTTCCGCCCGCATCGCCCGCAATACCCAGATCTACCTGCAGCAGGAGACCGATATCTGCCGCGTCGTCGATCCCTGGGGCGGTTCCTACTATGTCGAGTACTTGACCAAGAGCCTGGCCGACCGCGCCTGGGGTTTGATCCAGGAGGTGGAAGCGCTGGGCGGCATGACCAAGGCCATCGAAACCGGCGTGCCCAAGATGCGCATCGAGGAGGCTGCGGCGCGCAAGCAGGCCCGCATCGACTCCGGGTTGGAGACCATTGTCGGCATCAACGCCTACAAGCTTGATCACGAACCGCCGCTCGATGTGCTGGACATCGACAATACGGCGGTACGCGAATCCCAGATCGCCCGTTTGAAGAAGCTGCGCGCCGAGCGCAACGGCGCGGACGTCGAGCAGGCGCTGGCGGCGATTACCAAATGCGCCGCGGGCGGAGAGGGTAACCTGCTGGCCTTGGCGGTTGAGGCCGCCCGCAAGCGCGCCTCGCTGGGCGAGATTTCGGAGGCTATGGAGAAGGTCTACGGACGCTATCAGGCCGTGGTTCGCTCCATCTCCGGTGTCTATTCGGCGGAGAGCCAGAGCGATGCCGAATTCCAGAAGGCCCACCATATGGTCGAGGATTTCACCAGGCAGGAGGGCCGCCGCCCGCGCATCATGGTCGCCAAGATGGGGCAGGATGGACACGACCGCGGCGCCAAGGTGGTTTCCACCGGCTTTGCCGACATCGGCTTCGATGTCGACATAGGTCCGCTCTTCCAGACCCCGGCGGAAGCGGCCCGCGCGGCCGTCGAGAATGACGTTCATTTCCTGGGCGTTTCCAGTCTGGCTGCCGGACACAAGACGCTGGTTCCGGGCGTGATTGCCGAGTTGAAGAAGCTGGGTCGGGAGGATATTCTGGTTTTCGTCGGCGGAGTGATTCCGCCGCAGGACTATCAGTTCCTTTACGATGCCGGCGCGGTTGGCGTCTTTGGTCCCGGTACGGTGCTTCCGGTATGCGCCCAGCAGATTCTCAAGGTTCTGATGGATGCGTCGTAGGCGGTAAGGAAGCGGACGGAGTAGGTTTTGGACTCGCGGGACGAATCCTATCTTTCAGTCATCCCCGGCGTTGAGCCGCAGCCCTCGGTGGTCGCTCCGAAGGTTGCGGTTCGGCGCCGGCGGCTTTCTTTCAACGAATATGTGCAGGGAATCTTCCGCGGCGACCGCATGATTCTCGCCAAAGCGATTACCCTGATCGAAAGTGCCCGATCCGAAGATAACGATCTGGCGCAGGAGATTATTCAGGCCTGCGTTCCCAAGGCGGGAAACTCACTGCGCATTGGCATCACCGGGGTGCCCGGCGCGGGCAAGAGCACCTTTCTGGAGGCTCTGGGCACGCGTCTCGCCCAGGGTGGCATGAAACTGGCGGTGCTGGCCGTCGATCCCAGCAGCGAGCGCTCCGGAGGCAGCATCCTCGGCGATAAGACGCGCATGGAGAAGCTTTCGGGCTGCGAGAACGCCTTCATCCGCCCTTCGCCCTCCGGCGGATCGCTCGGCGGAGTGGCACGGCGCACCCGCGAAACCATGATTCTCTGCGAGGCCGCCGGCTTCCGCACCATCTTTGTCGAAACCGTAGGCGTGGGCCAGTCGGAAACGCTGGTGCACGGCATGGTCGACTTCTTTCTGCTGCTGATGATCGCCGGCGCCGGTGACGAACTGCAGGGGATCAAGCGCGGCATCATCGAGATGGCCGACATGATGGCCATCAACAAGGCGGAAGGCGACAATCTTCAGCGGGCGCAGTTGGCCCAGCAGGAGTACGCTTCGGCGTTGCACATGTTCCCGCTTCGCTCCGACGGATGGCTGCCTCCGGTGCAGATCTGTTCTTCCCGTACGGGCGCGGGGATCATGGACATCTGGGAGACCATCAAGAGCTTCGAGGCGAAGACCAAGAAGAACGGCAGCTTCGACGCCAACCGCCGCAGCCAGCGCCTGCAGTGGCTTACCCATACCATCGAGAACGGCCTGACCAGGGAATTCTGGAACGATCCGCGGATCAAGGAGTACCTGGAAGCGATACGCGGCCAGATTGAGAGCGGCGACCTTTATACCGGCCGCGCGGCCCGGAACCTGATGAAGATGTTTCGCAATCAGCCGTGAATGCGGGAATCGGAAATGTCTCTTCAGGGTTGAACCGCGTAATCGCAGGCTTCCCGGCAGATGACGCAGTAGTATTGTCCGTCCTCGCAGAGGCGGACTTTATCGCTGCCCAGGCATAATGCGCAATACTCCTTGACGGCACAATCGCATTGCGCCTCTTCCCGGTCGCAGACACAACAAACGTAAGCCATAGGCAGAATCTAGCACGAGTCCCGGAGTTTTTCACGGGTTCCGGCCTTCGGCGCTGCGCCGGTGCGGGCATGGTTTTTCTCGGCGATGTTTTTTCGGTGATTGACCCTCGATTTTGAAGGTGTTAGCGTAAGATGTTTCGCCGGTTGCTGCCGGGGCCAATCAGGGGGCGGCGCCGCGATCCGGGAAAACCTCCAGGGGAGTCATTTTTGCAAACTTCGGTATTACCCGCGCTTCCGCGCAAAACCGCGCTGAATGCCGTCCATCGCCAATTGGGCGCCAAGATGGTGGATTTCAACGGCTGGGACATGCCGGTGGAGTACCCCTCCAGTGGCGGACTCATCGCCGAGCACATGGCCGTGCGGACAAGCGTGGGAATCTTCGACGTCAGCCATATGGGCGATATCCGCATTCATGGGCCTCAGGCCCTGGCGGCCGTGCAGCATATCACCATGAATGACGCCTCCCGGATGGCCGTCCACCAGTGCCAGTATTCGGCGATGCTATACCCCTCCGGCACATTCGTGGACGACCTGATCGTGCACAAGCTGGCGGAAGACGATTACTGGCTGGTGATCAACGCCGGTACTCGCGAAAAAGACTGGGGCTGGGTCAGCGAAAACGTGCGCGGCTTCGATTGCCGGCCCGAGCATTTGAGCGACGGCTTCGCGCAAATTGCCGTTCAGGGCCCCAGGGCGATACACACTTTGCAGAAGCTGACCGATGCCGATTTGTCCCAGATCAAGTTCTATTGGTTCACCCACGGGACGGTTTGCGGATTGAAGAACATCATGATTGCCCGAACCGGATACACCGCCGAAGATGGTTTCGAAATCTATGTTCCCCCGGAAGAGGCGGTCAGCGCCCGGGTTTGGCGGGAGATCCTGGAGGCGGGGCGGGAGTTTGGCTGTGTGCCTTGCGGTCTTGGCGCGCGCAACACGCTGCGGCTGGAAGGCGCAATGCGGCTGTACGGCCATGAGATTTCCAGCGAGATTAACGCCCTGGAATCCGGGTTGGGCCGGTACTGCAAATTCGAGAAGCCGGAGTTCATCGGCAAGGCCGCCCTCGAGGACCTGAAGCGGCAAGGCGTGAAACGGACCTTGGTGGGACTGGAGATGGTCGAACCGGGCATTGCGCGCGACGGATACAAAGTGCTGCACCAGGACGGCCGCGAAATCGGCTATGTCACCAGCGGCTCCATGGCGCCTTATCTGAAAAGGAATATTGCCCTGGCCTACGTCCCGCCGGAAATGTCGGCGCTGGAAACCATCGTGGGCGTGGCCATCCGCAGCCGAACCGTAAAGGCCAGGCTTGTGCCCACGCCATTTTATAAGCGGCCAAGAAAAGATTTGTAATTTGGTAATTTGTAATTTGAAATTGAACGGCAGGTCGTGTTGGAAGCGCAGGGTTCAATTACAAATTTAAAATTTAAAATTTCAAATTGAACGGCAGGTCGCGTCGGAACCGTGGGGTCCAATTACAAATTTGAAAATTTGAAATTTAAGAATTTGAAATTGAACACCGGGTCGCGTTGGAATCGTGGGGTCCGATTACAAATTTAAAATTTGAAATTTAAAATTTGAAATTTCCCCCGTATCCTTCTGCGTCGAAGAGCGGAATTTTCATCTGGAGAGATAGATGGCATATCCAAGCGAGTACAAATACACCAAGGAACATGAATGGATCAAAATCGACGGCAAGGTTGGCGCCATTGGCATCACCGACCACGCGCAGGATGCGCTGGGCGATGTGGTCTTCGTGGAGCTTCCCGCGGTTGGCGCCGAGGTTGAGGCGGGCAAAACCATGGGCACGGTGGAATCCGTGAAGGCCGTTTCCGATATCTTTTCTCCCGTCACCGGCTCGGTGATCGAGGCGAATACCGAACTGACCTCCACGCCGGAGAAGATTAATCAGGACGCGAATCGCACTTGGCTGGTGAAAATTCAGCTCAAAAATCCGGCAGAGCTCGACAGCCTGCTGTCGGCCGCCGGCTACGAGAAGTTTTTGCAGGAAGAAGGCCAGTAAGGCGGCCGTTGGCCGTCGGGCGGAAACCAGCAACTAGGAGTTGGATTCCGGCGACTGCCTGCCGCCTGGGAACACAAAGTCAACCGCGAACCGGCCTGTTTTGGCCGACAGCCGACGGCGCTAAAAATGAACCGCGAACCGGCCTGTTTTGGCCGACAGCCGACGGCCGAGAGCCGACGGCGTCAAAAAATGAACCGCAAGCCGGCCTCATTTGGCCGACAGCCGACGGCCGAGAGCCGAAGGCCTTAAGCAATCAACCCGAACTGGAAGTGACTCAATGCGCTATTTGCCCAAATCACCCTCCGACCGGGCGGCGATGTTAAAGGAAATCGGGGTCGAGTCCAGCGAAGAGCTGTTCTCGCACATTCCTTCGGCCGCCAGGCTGGGCCGCGAGTTGAATCTGCCTCCGGCCATGTCGGAGGCGGAAATTATTGCCTGGTTCGCGCAGCGCGCACAGGAAAGTGGCGATCACTATACGACATTTTTGGGCGCCGGCGCCTATCGTCACTACCGGCCGGTGGTAATCGATTCATTGATTTCGCGCGGCGAATTCTTTACCGCTTACACGCCCTATCAGCCGGAAATCGCGCAGGGGACATTGCAGGCCATCTTCGAATTTCAGACCATGATTTGCGAACTGACCGGCATGGAGGTTGCCAATGCCTCCATGTACGACGGTTCCACGGCGGCTACGGAAGCGGTGCTGATGGCTCGCCGCATCACCAATCGCGCGGAGGTGGTGGCGGCCAGAAGCGTGCACCCGGAATACCGGGAGGTGCTGCGGACCTACGCGCGCAATCAGGGCATGCCCATCACCGAAGTTTCTTTCGGAGAGAACGGGCGCGTGGACCTGGCGTCCATTGACCGTGCGCTGACCGGCTCCACCGCCTGCGTGCTGGTGCAGTCCCCCAATTTCTTCGGCACCATCGAAGATGTTGCGGCGCTAGCCGAAGTGGTCCACAAGAAAGGCGCCTTGCTGGTGGTGGCGATTGCCGAGGCGGTATCGCTGGGCGCGGTGCGGCCGCCCACGGAAGCCGACATCGTGGCACTGGAGACGCAGTCGTTTGGCGTGCCCTTGAGCTATGGCGGCCCTTATGCCGGCGTGATTGCGACCAAGGAAAAATACGTGCGCCAAATGCCGGGACGCCTGGTGGGCGAGGCCCGCGACCGGCATGGCCGGCGCGGCTTCGTCCTGACCCTGGCCACGCGCGAGCAGCATATCCGCCGCGAGAAGGCGACCTCCAACATCTGCACCAATCAGGCTTTGATTGCCCTGATGGCCAACATCTTTATGACCGTCTACGGCAAGCGCGGGCTGGAGGAGTTGGCGCGGCACAACCTGGCCAAGACGGCCTTTGCCGTGGAACAGTTTAAACAGGCTGGAGCGACCGTGCTCTTCGAGGGTGCGCCGCGGTTTAATGAATTTGTCGTCCAGACGAAAGG
>CAZUCM010000221.1:0-5885 GCA_964619235.1 uncultured Terriglobales bacterium | reverse complement strand
GTTGGCCGAATCCAGCGCCAGACGCAACCGCGCTTCATTGGAGCGCAGGGCCTGCTCGGCGCGGGCGCGGCGCAGGGCCTCAACCACCGCCGGCGCCATGGCTTCCAGTGCCGTCTGATCTTCCAGCCGAAAGCCCTGCGGACGATTGCCGACGGCGATCATGCCGACGGTCCTTCCGCCATCGATCAGAGGAACGCCCAGGAAGGCGGTCAAAGGCGGATGCCCCGGTGGAGTTCCGATCGAGTCGGGATGCTCGGCGGGGGAATTGGTCAGCAAACTTCGACCGTCCAGCAAGACCCTCCCATACAATCCGTGAATCTTGAAGTTGCCCTGGGGCCGGCGCTCCCCTTTCGCGTCGAGAAGCGTACGGCAATCGTTGACATCGCTGATGGCAAGGTCGTGCAACAGGCCGTCGGTGCCGATCTCCCCCACAAAGCCGAACTGGCTATCGGTGAGTTGGATCAGTTCCCTAAGGCAAGTCTCTCCCATTTCCTCGGCGGTCTCACAGTTGAGCGCCTCTTCCAGGACAACATTGAAGCTTTTCAGCAGGGCATTGCTCTGGCGCAGTTGGTTTTGTGCCCGCCTCCGGTCGGTGACATCGTGGAAGACCAGCACCACCCCGGAGAGGTTTCCCGCAATGTCCATGATCGGGGCCGCGCTGTCTTCGATAGGGATCTCCCTTCCGTCCCTGGTAATCAGACAGGTGTGATTTGCCAGGGCACAAACGCGCCGCTCGGCAAGCACCTGGGTCACCACGTCGCGCGCAGGCCCACCGGTTCGCTCGTTGACGATACGGAAGATCTGCTGCATCGGTTGACCGGCCGATTCTTCTGACGTCCAGCCGGTGAGCGCTTCCGCGACCGGATTCAGGAAGGTGACGCGGCCAGCCTCGTCGCTGGTCATAACCGCGTCGCCAATGCTGGACAGAGTGACGCGCAGCCATTCGCGATTCCGGCGCAGCTCGTCTTCCATCCGCTTGCGCTCGGTGATGTCCCGGTTTGACTCCAGTACCAGTACCACCCCCTCGGCGCTGGTGAAGACTTGATGTCGCGCCGAAACCACGATCTTTCGGCCGTCCTTGGTAACGTGGCGCAGTTCGCCCTCCCAGTCGCCGGCCTCGCACAACCGCCTGCGGATCTCCGGCCAAGGTTCAGGGTGGGTGGTCTTGAGCAGTTCATGGGTGATGCGGCCCAGTGCTTCACTGCTGGTGTAGCCGTAAATTTGCTCTGCGCCGCGATTCCAGCTCTCGATGGCGCCGTCCAACCGCCAGACGATGATGGCGTCATAGGACATCCGCAAGAGACTGGCCTGTTGCCGAAGTGCCGCTTCCGCTTGCGCGTTGCTGGAGCGAAGCCGGAGGGTGTCGATGCCATACGCCAGGTCGCCGGCCAACTCCGTGAGCAATTTCACCTCATCTTCCGCGAAAGAGTCCGGTTCTCTCGAATAAATGGTGATGGCGCCGAAGGGCTTTTCGCCGGACATCAGTGGGACAACCAGGGACGAGGCATATCCCCGCTTGAGCGCCTGTTCCCGCCAGGGCGCGAATTGAGGATCGGTCGCCATATTGCGGCACGAAACCGCCTGCCCGGTGCGAATCGCGGTACCGGTGGGGCCGCGTCCGCGCTCCGTGTCGGCCCAGGTGACATGCAGGGTCTCCAGATACCCCGCCTCGAAGCCGGCATGGGCCACCGGCCGGATACTTTTGTTCTCGTCGTCCTCGGCATATCCGATCCACACCATGGCATGGCCGCAATCTTCGGTGACGATATTGCAAATCTGTTGCAGCAATGTCGATTCATCGGTTGCCCGCATCAATGCCTGATTACTGTTGTTGAGGGCCAGAAGGGTGCGATGGAGGCGGCGAAGTTGTTCTTCCTTTTGTCTACGGTCGGTGATGTCGCGAAGGATAATCTGAATTGCCGGTCCCGTGTCATCGGCAATGGGAGAGCCAACCACTTCCACATCCCGCAAGGTGCCGTCCAGACGCACAATTCTTTCCTCGACCAAAGAAGCACGATTGCCGGCCTGCATGCTGTGAATCCGCTCGCGTATGATTCCGTGGCAATCGGGATGGAACAGTTCGAGTACCGGCCTGCCGGTAAGTTGATCCGGACCGCTTACGCCGAACAAATGACAAGCGGCAGGGTTCGCAAAGTGGATACGCTTCCCACGGTGAACCAGGATGGCGAGCGGCGAAAGCTCCACCAGATCGCGGTAGCGCTCTTCACTGGCCTTAACCGCCAGTTCTCTTTCGTAAGCAGCCGCTTTGCCCCGGTAGCGGCGGCTGGCTTCCGCCACCACGCTCATGAATATGCCCATGCCGGAGAAAAAAACCAACCCGATGGCTTCAGAAGTGTTGGCAACCCGGAACGTGTGTTGCGGAAAAAGGATGTAGTAGTCCACTAACAGCGCGGAAGCAAGGGTAGCCAGGATGCCGGGCCACAAACCGGCGCAGACGGCAACCAGCATGACTGCGGGATAAAAGGTGATGTAGGCCGGCAGTTGCTGCCCGACGTGTCCCAAGGCAAGGCGAAGCAAGAATGCAGCCAGGGGGGCGATCGCGGCTGCCACAAAATGAAGAAGGTGCCGATACGGCGCAACTTTTCGCGGCATAGTAGTACAACTCCACAGAGAGCGAGACAACTATGAAAACCAATGAAGGCCGTTATGAAAACCAATGAAGGTCGTCGTTCACAACGGAAAAGCGATCTTGCTGAAAATTAGATTCATTATGATATCCGCCCGGCGCTTGTGCCACTCAATTTGTCACCCCGAACTGTGATGGAGATCACTTGGTGCGAGCCCGGGGAAAATGCCGGAATGTATACCCGGAACCCGACTTCATGTAACCTTTTAGCCGTGATGTCCGTAGCCCCCAGGTCCAACTCCGAGGTCCGCGTTGGCTTGAGCCCCGCAAGGATAGCGTGGATCTACGTAATCGTCTCCATCCTGTGGATTTCTGGTTCCGATCGAATCGTGAATCGCATCGGCGACGCGCACTTGCGGTTGCTGCTGAGCACCGGCAAGGGGATCGGTTTTGTCCTGGTAACGTCGCTGATGATGTATTTTCTGGTGCGACGGCTGGTCTACCAGACAAGGCGGGCGCAGGATTCGTTAGCGTCAAGCGAAGCCGAATTCCGGATGCTGATTGAGGCCACGACGGAAGGGGTTTGCCGGCTGGCGGCAGACGGCAGAATTGTATTTGCCAATCCCCGTATGGCGGAATTACTGCAATGTGGCGCCGGCGAGTTGGTTGGGAAACCGTTCATGCCGTTTCTTGACGCTGCCGACAGTCTCGCCTTTGCCGGGCAAGTGGAACGCTGGCGGCAGGGAGATACCGGACAACGGGATTTCCGCTTCCGCGGCGCCAAAGGCGCGGAAATATGGGCGATTGTTTCGGGAACGGCAATGGCCGGTAATGCCGGATGCTTCCTCCTGGTGATGGACGTAACCGAGCGGCAGAAGTTGCAGGAGCAACTTCACCATTCGCAAAAATTGGAGACCGTGGGCCGGCTGGCCGGGGGAATCGCCCACGACTTCAACAATCTTCTGTGCGTCATTATGGGATATGCCGCGATGCTGCAGGGACGCTCGGTTACGCCGGCAGCCTCGGGGGAATATGTGGCCAGCATTTTGCGCGCCAGCGAGACAGCCGCGGTTCTGGTTCGCCAGCTTTTGACCTTCAGCCGCAAACAACAGTTTACGGAAGCCATCGTTGACCTGAACGAGGCGGCGGATAGTGTTGGGCAAATGCTTCCGCGCCTGATTGGAGAAGAGGTCAAAGTAATCATCCGCAAGGAGGTTTTGCCGGTTACCGTCAAAACCGATCCGGCACAGATTCAGCAACTGATCATGAATCTGGCGATCAATGCCCGTGACGCTATGCCGCACGGCGGAACTCTGACGATTGAGATCTCGCGTTTGCGTAAAGAATCCGGCAGCGGGGCCGAAGCGGTCCCCGCCGGAGAGTATGCGGTGCTGCGCGTTGCCGATACGGGCTTTGGTATGGATGCGGAGACCAAGGCGCGGATCTTTGAGCCGTTCTTTACCACGAAAGACGTGGGCAAGGGAACCGGACTTGGCCTGTCCATGGTATATGGCATCGTGAAACGCAGTGGCGGGCAGATCGCCGTAACCTCGGCTCCGGGGCAGGGGACGAGCTTCACCATGCACTTTCCACTCGTCGAAGCGGCGCCTTTGCAGCCGGTGGAACCGCAGCGCATGGAGGCGGCGGCGGCGCGCGGCCACGGCACCATACTGCTGGTGGAGGACGGTGAGGAACTAAGATCCCTGACGCGGCAGATTCTGACCGAGGAAGGATATAACGTGATCGAGGCGGTGGACGGGAAGGAGGCGCTGGCTCTGGCCGAAACCCGCCTGGGGAAGATCGATCTGCTGCTCACCGATGTGGTGATGCCGCGAATGGGCGGCGTTCAACTGGCGGAGGCGCTGACAGCGCTGAAACCGAATCTCAAGGTGATCTTTATCTCCGGTTACGCCTGCGACGCCATCGCCCAATTCCCGCAACTCAAGAGCGCCACTCTTGCCAAGCCGATCACCCCGAATGCGCTGATTGCGGCCGTCGGCGACATTCTGGAACGTCCGGGTTTGTGAACCTTTTCCGCTAGAACCTGACCTTTACATCCGCGCTCTTGTCCAGATGGATGCTTTCAATAAAGCGGATTTTCCCGGTGTTCCGGGTCATGATGACCGATGAGGTGCGCGAGCCTTCGGCAAAGAAGCGCACTCCCCGCATAAGAGCGCTGTCGGTGACCCCGGTTGCCGCAAAGATCAGCTGCCGGCCGGGCGCCAGGTCGTCGGCGGTATAGATCCGGTTCAGGTCGCGGATGCCCATGCGGTGCGCGCGTTCCTCCACCTCGGCTTTGGGCGCCACCAGGCGCCCCAGCATATAGCCGTTCAGGCAGCGGATGGCGGCCGCCGTCAACACGCCTTCCGGAGCGCCCCCGGTCCCCATTACGGCATGCACGCCGGAGCCGACCAATGCGGCGGCTATGCCCGCGGCGACATCGCCGTCGCTGATCAGGCGAATGCGCGCGCCCGCCCGGCGGATCTCGTCAATCAGCTTTTCGTGCCGCGGCCGGTCCAGCACAACGATCACCAGATCGCTCACACTGCGGCCCAGCGCCTTGGCGATGGCCTCGATGTTCCTCCCGGTGGGCGCAGCCACGTCCACCACACCCTTGCAGCTGGGCCCGGCGATGATCTTTTCCATGTAGCAGTCGGGGGCGTGCAGCAGACCGCCTTTTTCCGCGGCCGCCAGCACGGTGATCGCCCCCGGGCCTCCGGTGGCGCAAAGATTGGTGCCTTCCAGCGGATCCACCGCAATATCGATCGCGGGCACTTCCGTGTGATCCGCGAACTCTCCGCCCACCTGCTCGCCTATATAGAGCATGGGCGCTTCGTCGCGCTCGCCCTCACCGATGACAATGGTCCCCTTCATGGGCACGCTGTCCATGGTGTGCCGCATGGCTTCGGTGGCGACGGAGTCGCTGAGCCGGCCATCTCCCTGCCCCATGGTTTTGGCGGAGGCGATGGCGGCATTCTCCACCACGCGCAGGAATTCCAGCGCCAGGTCGCTCTCGATGTTTACGCCATAGCTCTTGATTTTGCCGGCGCTGTGTGGAATCGCATTGGCAGCCATCCAATCCTCCCCATCCAACGATCCAATGACGGCTCTTACGCAACTGCCCCCCGGGAATGCGGCCGGCAGGCGCAGGCAAAGGGCGTCCCATGTTGTGATGCCGCCTCCGGGAAGAAGGGCGGGGATTTACTCCGCGCCAACGCATGTTTATGACTTCGCTTGGTCAGTGAGCGCTCATCGTGTAAAATCAAAAATTCCAATCAGGAGAGGCAAATGGCAAAGA
>CAZUCM010000220.1:0-5888 GCA_964619235.1 uncultured Terriglobales bacterium | reverse complement strand
CCGAACTCGCAACGCGCGTAGTGGCCGGTGGCCAGCTTGTCGGCGCCGATCTGGTACAAAACGTAATCGTAGCCGGTATCGCTGATCTCGCGGAACAGCAACTGTCCGGTGCCCGCGCCTTCGGCGTCTACGACATCAATCAGCTCCAGACGCGGAAACACGTCCAGATGGCCGCTATCGGTGACCTGGGCGAAAAGCTCGTGCAGTTCCCCGTATATATCGACGCGCGCCACTACCGTCACCAGAAAGCGGAAGCTGGAGCTGGCGCCGTGGGGCAACCGTTCCGGAACGGCGGCGGAAAAAACCAGGTCGGGCTCGTTGTTGCTGTGGGCATCGTAGGCATGGAACTGGACATCGGCCATATCCGTGGCCGCTGCCGGCCGGTGCGGCGCGCGCGCGGCCGCGTATTTGGCGATCGCGGCGTAAGCCATCTGCCGCACCGCTTCTTCGAATCGCACCTGTTCCGCGGGAGTCAGTTGCATCGCATACGACCGTGGATCCGGCCCTCCGGCGTCGGATACGGCAGTCAGCACCTCCACGTCGGACGGTGACGTCCCCGCGCCGCCAACCGTCACCCATCCCGGCGTCGTGTGGGCGGTGCCCGGCTTGCCGCTGATCAGCGGGGGCAATTCATCGGTGGTTTCATGCCCGGCCGGCTTGCCGCGCCGCAAAATGGGCCGGGCCGCATCTTCTTCCATCGCTGCGTACTCGGAAGGGCTTGGCGACGGCGTAGCCGATGGCGACGCGGTGGCCGCGGCGGCAGGTTTGGCTCCCGCTGCCGGATTCGACCCGGCGGCCGGTGTGGCTGCGGGCGTCGAGGCAGCCCCCGGCGTGGAGGCCGCGGAAGGCGGCGCAGACGGCGATTTCGGTTTTCGCAAAATCGGCCGTTCGTCCTCTTCTTCGACCGGTGTTGGCGTGGCCTTGGCTATCCGGGTGGCCGCTTTGATCGCTTCCTTGGTGCGCCATTGGCCCAGTCCAACCCATACGCCGGAAACCTCGCGCGATTGCGTAATGGTGAACAGGCCAACCGAATCCCCGGTACGTTCGGCTTCGTAGATGGTACCCGGCTCCAGCGTCATCGGACTGGGATCGGCGCCATAGAGCCCCCCGTCAAAGAACTGGTCCCCCACTTTGATGACGATGGGAACCAGGCGCGCGCGGCCGTTTGCCGCCAGCTCCAGAATCCCCGTCGCCCGCAACTTGCTGGCCGGACGGCGATACGGACTGCCCGGGTGCTGGGCCAGCAGGAACTTGGCCCCTAGCAGCCCCAGGCAAAGCACCATCCCCGCGCCATACCTCCGGGCAATGCCCGGCAAACTTCGCCGGCAACTCGTATTACTATGGAGCGTACGCGTTCGGAGGACAGGCTTCATGGAAATCAATGATAGAGCACCTGAGTTTACTTTGCCGGACGAGTCCGGCGAAAAAGTGTCTCTGCGGAATTACCGCGGCAAGCACGTCGTTTTGTTCTTTTATCCCAAAGCCAATACTCCCGGTTGAACGGTAGAAGCGTGCGGGTTCCGCGACGCATACCGCAAAATCCAACAAGCTGGCGCCGTGGTGCTGGGCATCTCCGCCGACACTCCGGATCAGCAAAAGAAGTTCAAACAAAAGCACGATCTGCCCTATACGCTGCTCGCCGATAGCGATCGCAAAGTGTGCGAAAGCTATGGAGTCCTTAAGACAAAGAGCATGTTCAAAAACACGTTTCTGGGCATTGAGCGCACAACCTTTTTGATTGGCCCGGAGGGAAAAATCAGCCGGATCTTCCGCAAGGTCAAGCCACCGGGGCATGCTGAGGAAGTACTTGCCGCGATGGCAGGTGGCAGTTAGTGTTAGGAGCTGGACCGTTATAATTCTGCCGCCATGCCCAGGCTCCTAGCTTCACGACTCGCGCCCGCTTCCTCGCCGGAACTTGCGCACGCCCAGCTGCTGACCCGTGATTTCTTCGCGCGCGACCCGCGCCGTGTCGCCCGGGAATTGCTGGGAAAGCTGCTGGTGCGGCGGGAGAGGGGCCATCTGCTGGCGGGACGCATCGTGGAAACCGAAGCTTATCTCGGGCAGGGCGATCCCGCCGCTCACACCGCCATCGGCCAGACGGCGAGAAACTCGGTGCTGTTCGGACCTCCTGGCCATGCCTACGTCTATTTCATTTACGGCATTTACAACTGCGTAAACGTTTCCTGCCTGCCGGCGGGGGAGGCGGGGGGCGTTCTGATCAGGGCGATCGAGCCGGTTGTGGGCGCGCCACTCATGGCGCGCAATCGCGGTTTCGAGCCGCCGCCGGCTGATAAGCGGGCGCATGCCCTCACCAGTGGCCCCGGCAGATTGTGCCAGGCGCTGGCCATCACCCGCCGGCGGGACTACGGAAAGGACTTGGTTTCACCAGCTTCCGATTTGATTCTCATGAACGACGGCTTTCGCTCGCCCCGGATTGCCGTCACTCCACGGATTGGAATCACAAAAGCCGCAGACCGCCCGCTGCGTTATGTCATCGCCGGGAATCCGTTCGTATCGGGAAGAAAACAGCTGCCCGGCTGACGCAGATCTCCACGCCTCTGCGCGGGACTCCCCGGCTGCTTCCGGCGGCAAACTCTAACTGTAAATTGTGAGCTTATTATTCCGTGCGATGAAGATGTGCCAGAGTAGTGCGCAGGTATTTATAGGGATTGACCGGAGTATTGTGCAACCAGACTTCGTAGTGGAGATGGGGACCGGTGGAGCGGCCGCTCATGCCCACATAGCCAATCACGTCGCCGCGTTTGACGCGCTGTCCTTCCACCACGGTAAACGCCGAGAGATGACCGTAACGCGTCGCAAAACCCTGTCCATGATCCAGCACCACCATACGTCCATAGCCGTTCATGAAGTCCGCAAAACTGACCTCGCCATCGGCGGGGGCAATGATGGGATGACCGTAATTCGTGGAAATATCCACTCCCCGGTGAAACGCGCCCTCTCCGTTGAAGGGGTCAATACGCGCGCCAAACGGTCCGGTAATCCGGCCCTCTACCGGCCACAGGCTGGGCACCTGGGCGATATGAGTCCAATCCATGAGACCCGCCGGGCGGGATCCCATGCTGAGTTCCATGGCGGCAACTCCCGTCAATGCCGTCTGCTTCAGCGCATGCAACTGATCCAGGGTTGCGGTGAAGCGTTCCTGGTCCACTCCTCCGCCGCTGGCGGCGGGCAACGGCGACGACTTCAATCCGTAAAGAGAGGAAACTTCATTGGCCAGCGAGCCTAGCGAGGCCACCTGGATTTCCTTCTCCTGGGCGACCTCTTCCAGATGCTGATAACGACTGTTAAGCTGTTCCTTCTCCGACCGGAGCTGGTTGAAGTGGGCTACTTTCAGCGCCATGCGGGCATAGGAACCGGCAATGCCGGTAATGGTCATCATGCCCAATACCGCACCAGCCATAAATACATACAGGTGATGTAATGGAATGTGTATCTTGCGGAGTTCACCCTCGGAATCACGGGTTACAAAAAGAATGTAAAAGCGTTTCCGCAAAATTTACCCTCTCCCGTGACACTCAGCCTTTACGTCACGTCGCCTTAGGTTGGGCCTAACGCCGGCTTTCTGCCGGCCCCCGCTCGTGATTGGCGGGTCGAGTAAAGACCGCAAGCTCTGGTACCCCAAGTGATATCCGCAACCAGAGTTGTTGAGGAACTGCAATAATTACAACAGAAGCAATTTGCTCTGTCAACGTTGCCCTAAGTTACTTCAGGCCAATATTATCAAATAGTTGCAATCGGATTATTGGATGTCCGATGGTGTTCTGGAATTGAGAACCACTCCCTGCGGGAATTACACATCTATGTTTTTGCTGGAAAGGAGAGACTTGCAATGTCCCTAAAATCGATATTACTTCTGGCTGGCGCCATTTTATCGCTCGCCTCGCCTATAGTCGCGCAAATGCCAAACCCATACGGAGCCCCAATCAGTTTGGAAGATGCCAAGAAACCTGCCGCCGCCGCACTGGCGGAAGCACGCAAAAATAACTGGACCATGGCGGTGGCCGTGGTCGACCCCAGTGGGAATCTTGTTTATTACGAAAAAATGGATAACACACAACTGGGAAGCGCCGCCGTAGCCATCGACAAAGCGCGCTCGGCGGTGCTTTACAAGCGCTCCACCAAGGCTTTTCAGGACGCCGTGGCTGCCGGTGGCGCCGGGCTCCGCATTATGACCCTTAGGGACGCCGAACCGGTTGAAGGCGGCATTCCATTGGTTGCAGACGGCAAGATTATCGGCGCCATAGGAGTTTCGGGAGACTCCTCCGACCATGACGGTCAATGCGCGAAAGCGGGCGCCGAAACCGTGAAGTGACCGGGACTTAACCAGGAAAAGATTGAGAAATTGAGCAACTCTGATTTATAGCAAAGCAGTCGCCGGCCTTAGGTCCTTGGCCCAAAAAGGCGATCAGCGGTCCGCCGTCAGCCAAAAGCGGCTGCGCGTCCCATGCCGGCTGACTGCTGAAGGCTGATCGCTGATCGCCTTTTTGGGGCCCCTCAATCGATCGAGTGTGTTTTCCGCGTCGTGCATGACTCTCCCGCCTTCCCTCCCGCAATCCTCTTGCGGCAAACCCCGGTTGCCTTTAAGCTACTTCGAGCCTATGTCCCCTTTACGTTTCTTAGGTTTAATCCGGCTCGGATGCTGGCGAGCTTTGAAACACGATGCCTTTGGCGTCGCCAAGGGGGCTGCCTATTCTTCGATTATCTCGCTGTTTCCGGCATTTCTTTTGGTGGCATCCATCCTGGCCGCCTCGCAAAAGACGATCAAATATGTCGCCGAAATTGCCCATGCTGTAGGCCGCATCATGCCGCCCGGGTCGGCGCAAACCGCTCAGGCCTATTTCACCAGCGCGCAGGAGCGTCCTATCCGCGTGCTGATCACCACCTCGCTGATTACGCTCTGGACCGGCTCCGGCGTGATGATTTCCTGGATGGAAGGCTTCCGCAACGCCTACGAACTTCCCAAGGTGTGGGGATTGGTCAAGGAGCGCCTCATCGCCTTTGGCCTGGTCGTCATGGCGGGCATTCCTTTGACCTTTGCCACCATCCTGGTCGCCTTCGGCACCCAGATCGAGCTATGGCTGATTTACCACGCGGGGCACGACTTCGGGCCCTACATTCTTCTGCTATGGACCATGGTGCGCTGGGGAATTGCGTTACTCACCAGCATCGCCGTCATGCTGCTGATCTATCACCATGCCGTACCGCGGACGCAGCCATGGCACAGCGTATTGCCGGGCGCCACTCTGTCTACGGCGCTCTGGTTTCCGGCAACCGTGGGTTTTGGCTGGTACGTGAAACATTTTGCCGCCTACAGCTTGCTCTATGGATCGCTGGCCACCGCAATCATGCTGCTGGTGTGGATGTACATGATCTCCGCCATCGTGCTGGTGGGCGCGGAATTCAATGCCCTCCTGTTTCCGCGGATCGTGACTGCGCAAGCCCCGCGCGCCACTCCCATGCCGCAATCCCGGGCCGGTGTGGGGTAAGAACAAAGTTATAATGGTAAGCTTTTGACTGCTGCCCCTCGGAGCCGGAAGCCGATGCCAGTCCGCCGCGCAAAAATCGTCTGCACCCTCGGTCCCGCAACCGCCACTGACACCGTGATTCGCAATCTGATGCGCAATGGCATGGATGTCGCCCGCCTGAATTTCTCGCACGGCACCCACGAGGAACATGCGCTTATGATCGAGCGCGTTCGCCGGGTCGCCAAACGGGAAGGACGGACCATCGCCATCCTGCAAGACCTGCAGGGACCCAAGATTCGCACCGGACGCCTGCAGGCCGGCACGCCGGTCCTGCTGCACAAGGGCGCACGCCTCACCATTACGCCCCGCAACATCGCCGGGACAGCCGCGTTGATCGCCACC
>CAZUCM010000219.1:0-5893 GCA_964619235.1 uncultured Terriglobales bacterium | reverse complement strand
ACCAGATGGGGCTGCGTGCTCATTGCCAGCGTGCGAGGACAGGCGCGAACTTCGACTCCGGCCTCGGCAAATTCCTGAAGAATTTGCGGCAGAAAGGCGGGAGCGATGGCGGCATGAATCAGCAGGGTCTCGGCCGCATTGCACACGGCGGGATACTGCACCTTGGAATCGAAGGCCACCGCCACGGCCTTGCGCAGATCGGCGGCCTGATCCACAAACACATGGCAAACGCCGCTTCCGTGTCCCAGAACGGGGATACGGCTGTTGCGGGAGATGTAATCGACAAACGACTGCGAACCGCGCGGAATAATCAGGTCGATCTGGTGATCCAGAGACAACAGCTGTTTGATGTCTTCGCGCGTATACAGCGCATTCACGGCATCCAGCGGAATCTCAGGAAATGCAGCCAGCGCCTCGCGCCAGATCGCGGTGAGGATGGTATTGGTATGCTCCGCTTCCGAGCCGCCCTTCAATAACAGGGCGTTGCCGGAGCGCAGAGCCAAGGATGCCACTTGCGGCACCGCATCCGGACGCGACTCGAATATGACGGCAACCACTCCCAGCGGGCAGCTGACCTTGTAGAGGGTCAAATCGTCATCGAGCGCGGTCACTGCGAGTTCCCGGCCAAGTGGATCCTCCAGCGCCGCAACTCCGCGCACATGCGCGGCCATGTCCTTCACGCCGCGTTCGCTGGTTTGCAGGCGTTTAAACATGGCATGGGACATCTCTCCCTTTTCCACCAGCCCGCCGGCCGCGGCACAGTCGCGGGCATTGGCGGCCAGGATATCGGCCGAGCGCCGCTCCAGCAGCTCCGCCGCGGCTAACAACGCCTTGCGGCGAAGCTCGTCGGAGAGAGTGGCCATCTGTAACGCCGCCACCCGGGCACGGCCGGCAAATTCCACCGCTTTGGATAGAGCAGGTTCAGGATTCGCTGTCATTTTTCAAGCACCACAATATTATTTCGAGTCACCAATACCAAAGGTTTTGCGGAAGCGGATTTGCCGTTACCGGCGGGCTTGGCGGAGGCAATCGCCTCATCACTGCCCTGGTTGGCTATGCCACGCGCAAATTCCCTGCCCTCAGGGCCGGCAATGCTGATCACTTCCAGGGCATCAAAGCGGCGTTCCACTTCAACCACTCCCGACCACAGCAAACTGGCCTTGCGGCTGGTGATGGCCTCCCGCGCCCCGGCGTTCACCACAATCCGGCCGCGAACGTCGGCGGCATAGGCAATCCAGCGCCGCTTTCCCGCCATCCGCGGCGCCGGGCTGAAGGCCGTGCCCACGGCTTCCCCGCGGAAAATGCGTTCCAGCGTATCCGGCCTGGTCCCATCGGCAATCACCGTAATGGCACCGGAGCGGGTGGCAATTTCGGCGGCTTCCAGCTTGGTCAACATCCCGCCACGGCCGCCGCCGGAAGGGCCCGAGGCCAGCGCCTTGATCTCCGGAGTAATTTCCTGCACCCAGGGAATCAATCCCCGGTCTTCGTCGGGCCCCGCGCCCGAGCTCTTCCTGGCAAACCGCAACAGGCCGGGAACGTTGGTCAATAAGACCAGGGCATTGGCATCCAGGCGGCTGGCCACCAGCGCGGCGAGCCGGTCGTTATCGCTGAAGATACGTATCCGGGCTCCGTCGCGAACCGCTTCCAGTTCCGCCGTGGACACCGTGTCATTCTCGTTGACGATCGGCGTCACGCCCAGTTTGAGCAGCTTTTCCATGGTGTGGCGAAGGTTCGAGGAGCGCTGCCGATCCATGAAATCGTCTTCGGTCAGCAGCACCTGGGCGATCTTGAGATGGTGTTCCCGAAAAAGCTTCTCATAGTCATGCATCAGCAAGGCCTGCCCAACGGCGGCGCAGGCCTGCCGGGTAACCAGGTCCGCAGTGCGGGTGCGATGCAGCCCGATCCAGCCCCGGCCCAAACCCACGGCGCCGGAGGATACTAGGACGACCTGTACCCCCGCCTGCTTGAGCTGCGCCACTGCCGCCACTACCGGCGCCAGACGGGCGGTGCACAGACCGCCGTCGGATTCGGCGACTACATTCGTACCCAGCTTTACCACTACCCGCCGGGCATCGCACAGCAGTTTGGCGCGGTCGTTGATGAGTTTTTGGGTCAAGTCACTATTTTAGCTGAATGTAATTCTCTGTAAACGCCCTTGACACACCAGCCTCAACCCATCGACCATTTTGTGCAGTTATTCCGGCCGCACTCCAGGGCAGTGCAGCCGTTTTGCCGACAGCGTTACGATGCGCCCCGGAGGCTGGCACTATTTTGAAAAAGCTCATTTTACTCGTGCTTATTTTGTCAGGAATGACCCTGGCGGCCGCGGCCCAGCAACCGAAAGCTACGCCACCCGCCGCGAGTCCATCTCCCGCAGCCATTCCTACATTCAAGTCCACCAGCCGTCTGGTATTACTTGACGTTGTGGTCACCGATTTGAACGGCCAGCCGGTCAGCGGGCTTACCAAGAGCGATTTTACGGTTCTCGAGGACAAGCAGCCGCAGAGCATCGTCTCCTTCGAATCAACCACGGCACATCCGCGAAATTCCATCAGCGGCAGCCAGGCTCCAGTGAACATATTCGTGCTGGACGAACTCAACACGGCGTTTGCCGACATGGTGTACTCGCGCGACCAACTGGCGCGTTACCTGCGGAGACAACCGGAGCAACTGAATCAGCCGGCCGCACTGGTGGTGATCAACAACACGGAATTTAGAGTTTTACAAAATTACACGCGGGACCGGGAACTCTTGTTGGCGGATTTAAAGAAGCACACCCCGAAATACCCATGGAAGTTGCAGAAAGGCTGGGGGGTAGACCGGATGGAACATTCTCTGGTGGCGCTGCAACAAATTGCGGCGGCAACCATGGGCATTCCCGGGCGAAAGAATGTCGTTTGGGTGGGGGCCGGCTTCCCCGCTATCAATCTGATCGGCGTACATCAGTACATAAAGGACGAAATCGATGGGGAAGTCAACCTGACGATTAACCGGCTGCTCGAGGCCAGGGTTTCGCTTTATCCGATCGATCCGACCATTATGACCAGCATGCGAAAAGTTGCCGCGACCGACAGCGGAGATCCGGGGCTGGGGCTTTTTGCGAATCTGGATACCGATCCCTTCGATTCCGACGTGAATCTCGCGAACTTAGGCCCGGCTACGGGAGGCCGCTCTTACCATTGGCGAAACGATATCGCCGACGTCATCCAAACCAGCGTCGACGACGGCGCCAGCTATTACACCATAGCGTATGTTCCCAGCAACCGGTCCGACGATGCAAAGTACCGGAAAATCCGTATAAAGATGCGCCCTGGCTTGACGGCACGCACGCGCGACGGCTACTACTCCACCGATACGCCAATGACGAAGGACGTCGTGGCCGTGGACATCGAACAGGCGGTGGAAAATAGACTCCTGTACTCCGGGTTACCGGTCAGCCTCACCGGTAGAGCGAATCAGAACACCGTCAGTTGTACGCTGTACGTCAATGCGCAGGCCATCTCCTGGCAGACCTTGCCCAATGGCGACAGCCGCGCCCAGTTGAAAGTCGCCATGGCCGGTTTCAACGCGAACAACAAGCGGCTCAGCTACGAGGTTGGCGAAAAGATCAGCACCACACCGGCTGCGGATTTCAAAGCGCTTCTCAAACGTCCTGTGGCACTTCACGTTCAGGTGCCAGTTTCCGCGGATGTCAAGCGCCTGCGCTTTGTCGTGCGCGATGATGCCACCGGACACATGGGGGCCATCGACGTGGATCCCAATCATATTCCGGCCATCGCGACGCCACCGCAGCTGTATAGCGAGCAATAGGGAAAACCAATCTGGCAGGCAGATTCAAGAAGTTCCAGCGGCTGGCAAAGCCCCCAGCCGATGGGCTGTCACATTTTGAATTCGAGTTCGATCAACTCGGTGCTGTCGGTATCGGCGGGAGCAAATTGCCACTGCGACACGCATTCTTTCGCCGCCGGCCCCAAAAGCGGATGTCCACTTAGTACCTTTACTTCCTGCACTTTGCCGGAGGCGGCGATTTTCACTTCCAGCTTTACGGTGCCGGCAACTTTCATCCGCTTCGCCAGGGCTGGATAAACCGGCGCCACTCTTTTGGTGGCTGTCCGGTCTCCGGCCATAGCCTGAGGACACAAGGCAAACAGCCCGCTGAGCAACACCAATGCTGGAATTAGAGTACGCATCACACGCCCACACATTCTTTATCGGCAAAAAGCACAAAAACCTTAATCGCAGACCATTGCGAAAATCGTCTTAACCTCCCTTTTACAGCCAGCTTGCGTAGGGTTTACCTTACACACTTCCTGGCTGTGTTTATATCGATAGCTAGAGTGCCGGACGCAATCGACACTCGGGCACAACGAGAAAAGAGGGAGTCGAATATGAAGATCAAGGCCAGTATCGCCGCCTTGTTGTTACTCGTCCTTACCGCTTCCGTCCTGCTGCTGGCACAGGGGCCTCCACCGGACGCAGCCGACCCAGCCACGCAAGCCCAGCATCACGTTGAATTCCTGACCAAGCTATTAGCGCTGACTGCCGCGCAGCAGCAGCAGGCCACAACCATTTTTACGGCCGCCGCCACCAGTACCTCCGCGCTGCACGAGCAGATGAAGACCGCGCACCAGAGCCTGCAAGCCGCCATCGTCGCCAATAACAGCACGAATATCGGCGTGGCCGCCACCACCATCGGCGGCCTGACCACGCAATTGGTTACCGCCGACGCGCAAGCGCAAGCCGCTTTTTACCTGATTCTGACCGCCGACCAGCAAGCCAAGCTGACGGAGTTCGAGCAGTCACCGCACCACGGCCATTTTGGCGGCCCCGGTGGTCCTGGGGGTCCGCCGATGGACTAGACGCGCTCCTGGCAGGCGTCTGTCCGTAGCCGCCCGGCTGACGAACCGTGCATTCTCTCCAGCACGGTTCGCCGGCCTGGCTGGGATAGAATGTGCAAATCATGAAAGTCCCGCCCAAGGAACAATGGCTCTCCTCCGCCGCGGTGCTCGCCCTGATCGCGATTCTTGCGGCGTTGGGGGTGGTGCAGTATCGCTGGAGCCGTGAGGTCAGCACCGCGACCGGAGCTCGCATGCTGGCGAACTTGCATTTCTCGATGATGGGTATGCGCGACGATCTGGGACGCGAGTTGTCGGGACTTTCTTCCAGTTTGCAATCCGAATGGGAATTCCCCGATGAAGCGCGCGAGTCCGCCGCTTACGCACAGCGAATCGAAGCCTGGAAGCGGACGGCAAATCACCCCGCGCTGCTGGCAAACCTTTTTCTCTACCGGCAAGTGGATAGCCGGCAATCGCAACTGCTACGGCTGAATACCGCCAGCGGCGTTTTCGAACCGGCCGCGTGGCCCGATAGCTTTTCGCATCTGCAGGATCGATTGCGAGCGGCTTCCGCCGAAATGAATTCACAGCACGTTCCCTGGGACCGGGGAATCCGGGGCCCGGCAGGGCCTCCGGGCCCACCCAATTTGTCTTCGCCCTGGCAGATCGAGGAGAGTATTCCCGCGCTCATACACCTCGAAATCAAGCCTGGGGCGGCAAACGGCCGCCGCGATTCACCGGAAACCGATTGGATCATCGCCGAGCTGGACGCGAAAGCGATTCGCGAGCAGATTCTGCCTGAGTTGTCGCAACGGTATTTTGCGGGACAGGATGGGCTCACCTATGACGTGGCCGTGCTGGCTCCGGGAGATGCGAATGGCGTTCTGTACAGCACGAGTTCCCAGCTCAGCTCGGGTTCGGCGATGGCGGATGCCCGCCTCAATCTATTTGGCCCTCCCTTTGGGACGCAGCCTCCGCACTTTTTGCACGGCCAGTTCGATCACGCCCTGGATTCGGGCCTTCCAATGCACGCGATGCATTCCTCCGATGACCGGCGC
>CAZUCM010000218.1:0-5912 GCA_964619235.1 uncultured Terriglobales bacterium | reverse complement strand
GACAACGGCAGCACGAGCCGGAAAAAGGTCTTCCAGCGCCGCACTCCCAGCGTCGCCGAGGCGGCCAGTAATGCGGGATCGACGGCGGCAAAGGAGGCTGCGAACGGTTGTACGGCAAAGGGCAGGCTGTACAGGATGGAGCCGACGACCAGGCCTTCAAAGGTAAATGCCAGCGTATGGCCGGTCAGGGCGATCCACCACCGCCCAATAGGACTGCGCGACCCCATAGCCAAAAGCAGATAGAACCCCAGCACGGTCGGAGGCAATACCAGGGGCATCGCCACTATGGCTTCCACCAGAAACTTCCAGCGCCGCCGCGAGAAGACGATCCAGTAGGCGATCGGTAGGCCGATCACCAGCAGGACCGCCGCTACGATGCCGGCCAACCGGATTGACAGTGCAAAAGCGTTCTCGTTCATTGTCCCAGACTGGGGGGTACCAGATAACCGTATTTTCTCAATAGAAGAGCCGTGGTGGGCTGCTTGAGGTAAGCCAGAAAACTCTCCGCCAGTTGGCGGTTGTTCGCTTTCGAAAGAATCACCGCCCCTTGCTCGATTGGCCGGTAAGCATCGGAAGGCACTTCAAAATACACCCCCTTGGCCATAAGCTCCGGCGAGTTCACCAGCGAGAGCGGCAGGATTCCGATCTGTGCACTGCCCGATATCACCATTTGCGCCGTCAAACTCGCAGTTTCCCCCATCACCAGCCGGGAGGAAACTTTTCCGTAAATCTTGAGGTGCCGGAGAGCCTCCAGCGCCGCCTGTCCGTATGGGGCGTTCCTGGGATTGGGCATTGCAATCCTGCTGACCCGCGGCGACAGCAGGCTATCCATCGCCAGCTTGGGAAGATCCAGGTTCAAAGCATTGGGAGCCCATAGAACCAGGCGCCCGATGGCATACCGGTATAGCGAGTCACCATCGGCCAGATGTTCGGCAACCAGTTTGCGCGGATATCCCATGTCCGCGGAGAGGAAGACATCAAACAACGTACCGGTTTCAATCTGGGCCGACAGACTGCCGGAAGCGCCCAGCACCACGTGCAGCTGAGCCCCCGTCTGCCGCTCAAAATCCGTTTGCACTTCCTTCATGGCCAATTCCATGTTGCTGGCAACCGCAACCGTGAGCGAAGGTGCGCTTTGCGCTCCGGCTGTGGCGGAGACAAACAGCAGAAGAAGCACGCTAACGATTTTCCGGCACAAGGCGGTGAACGCTCGACTATCGGTCATTCTGGCTCTCTACTGACAACCGGACCCGGATCATATCGAATTGTACTGCGCAGCTGAGGCGTACCGGAAATCACAGGCCGGAAGTCACAGACCAGAAATCACAGAAAAGAAGCGCGCGGGTGAAGAACGGCGTTCAATAGGTGTGTTGCATTGGATTGGAAACGATCGAATAAGACAGAAGCAGAAAGCGCGCGGCGGTAACCGCGCGGCGTCCCGCAGCAGTTTATGCTTCCTTGCGTTTGCTGGCCGAGTGATTCTCGGCGGCTTTTTCTTCCATCCGCCGGCGTTCCAGGTGTTGCAGCACATTTCTGGTGATCATGGCGCCGGCGACCAGCTGGGCCCCATGTCTCATCATGTCCATCAGGATATTCTCTGCGTGCTGATTGAGCGCGGTGACCTCCTTAAGGTCGATCATGAGCTTGCGCCCTTTGAAGTCTTCGCGCCCTTCTTCCCACGTCCGCTGGAGTTCGCCGACCCACGGTTCCACCAATCGTCCTTGCACCACCAGCTTCCGTTGATCGGGGGAGTCAACGGTAACAATCTTTAACATGATTACGAGCCTCGCAATACACCTTAAGCACGCGGGATTCCAATAACTTGGAAGATCTACGGAAAAATGCCGGAAATCGGCGTTACGAAGCTATTCAATTGATGTGTAAGGGTTTGACGCGAGAATGTTTCTCTAAGTGAAATCCTTTAGCGGTCCGGCAGGAAAATGTTTCATGAGAATCCCTAACATTCAAGGGAACCGAGGTAACTCGAATTGCGCAGAAACCGTCCCACCCGGCGGGAACTTCGCGTCATCTTCAAGCATCAAAGGTAATTGTTATGACTAACCATACGGCAACACGCTTCGACTGGAACGATTGCGATGCCAATAACATGCCGGGGGCATCGTTGGTTCGCGGGACCGCTTGGGCTATCACATTCAGCTTGCCGATATGGGCCGTAGTCATCTGGCTCTGCGTTAAGTTGTTCTAACCTTTTCCCGCTATTACCGGCGGAGCTCCGGGCCGGCTGCGGCAACTCTTTTCCTGCGGGCACGCCGCTCCGAAAAGGTTGCGCTGAACAGAATGATTCCCATGGCGAGAAACACAACCAGGGCTACAAGGGCCAACATCAGGATAGGCATACCCCACCTCGAGTTTCAGTTTCCGCCCCCCGCATCGCCGTCGCAGTGATGACGGTCACCGCCCAACGGTGACGAACGCAGCTTCCACCCCAAAACGGACAAACGTGGCAATCCTGACGATCGATCCGCGCTCCGCGGCGCCGGTTTCTTCCTTTGGTGCGTATTGCTGGTGAGACGGTAAGCCACCGGATATACTAATTGGTTTGATGACCACTCCAGAAACCGATAGCCGATGGCGGCGCCGCATGTGGCTGATTGCGGGTGCGGCCGCGGTGATAGTACTTGCGTTGGCCGCTTTCATGTCCATGGGACGAAAGGACATACCCATGCGTGGATATCGCGCGCGCCGGCAATCCCTGGCCAGTTATATTTCGACAAACGGCAAAATCCGGCCGGTCGACAACTTTGAATCCCATGCGCCGATGGCAACTACCGTAGCTCGAATCCTGGTTCACGAAGGTGACTCCGTGCAACCCGGCCAGCTGTTGCTGCAGCTTGACGATCTAGACGCACGGGCACAGGCAGCCAAAGCCGAAGCGCAACTGCAATCGGCCGATGCCGATCTGCAGGCTGTGCGGCTTGGTGGCACTCAGGAGGAGATTCTGACCGCCCAATCGCATTTGGCCAAAGCACAGGCGGCATTCGAAACGGCGGACCGCAATCTGCAGGCTCTGCGGAGCCTGCAAAAGGAGGGCGCAGCTTCCTCCGGAGAGACGGATGCCGCCCAGAACCGTTTGCAGGCAGCACAGGCGGAGCTGAAGCTGGCCCAGGAAAGACAAAAAAGCCGCTATTCGGCCCCGGAAATCGAGCGCGTGCAGGCGCAGGCTGCGCAGGCGCGGGCCTCCCTGCTGGCGGCGCAGGACATATTGCGGCATACCGACATACGGGCCCCTCGCGCCGGAACCGTTTATTCCCTGCCCGTGCATCAGGGACAATTTGTAAGTCCCGGCGACCTATTGGTCCAGGTGGCGGACCTGAGTTCGGTTGAGGTCGTGGGCTATATCGACGAACCCGATCTCGGACGATTGCGGCCCGGGGAAGCCGTGGAAGTGCGTTGGGATGCCTTACCCGGCCGCAAATGGGACGGCATCATTACCGGAGTGCCTTTCACCGTCGTATCGGTCGGCGCCCGTAATGTGGGTGAGATCACCTGCCGCGTGAACAATGCCGACCACAAACTGCTGCCCAACACCAATGTAAGTGTCTCGGTCGTCACGGAACGAACCTCGGATGTGATTACGGTCCCGCGCGAGGCCGTTCACGTGGAAGACAGCCAACTCTTTGTTTATGAAATCGTCGATGGATTCTTGCGACACCACAATGTCCAGACCGGCGTTTCCAACCTGACCGATATCGAGATCACGCAAGGATTGAAGGAAGGCGATGAAGTGGCCTTGGGCCCCCTGAATACCCTCCAGCCGATGCGCGACGGAATGCGGGTCACAGTCGTCAGCCAATGACCAAGCGCATCTCCGCATTGCTCCTTTTGAGTTTGCTTTGGCTCATGCCGTTCCCGGCGCGAGCGGCGAGCCCCTCTGCGGCTCTGCAGCTGCTTTCCGCCGGCCATGCCGATGAGGCAATGGCGGCATTGCGCCTGCACCTCCGGGCCGCGCCGCAGGACGCCGCCGCCCACGCGCTCTTAATGCGAACCTTCATCGCCGTGCAACTATGGGATGACGCCATCGCCGAAGGCCGCCAGGCGATTGCCCTGGATCCTCAAAACAGCCTGTACCACCTGTGGCTGGGACGGGCCTATGGGGAAAAGGCCGAGCATTCCCTATGGGTGACGGCCGTTGGCCTGGCGCGCAAAACCCGCATTGAGTTTGAAACCGCAGTTGCTCTCGACCGCGGCAATCTGGAAGCCCATGCCGACCTGGCGGAATTCTATGTGGAAGCTCCATCTTTCCTGGGTGGCGGCGGCGACAAGGCACTGGCACAGGCGGACCAGCTGCATAGCCTGGGAGACGAAACTTCTTCGCTGGCCATCCGTGCCAGAGTCGCCGAGTCGGCGGGAAACTACTCCTTGGCCGAGCAACAGCTGCGTAGCGCAATCTACGCCAGACAAAATAATCCCGATGCCATCCTCGCCCTGGCCGGATTTTTACAGCGGCGTGCCCGTATGACGGAGGTGGAATCGGCGGTCAATCAGGCCGTTGCCGGCGCTACCGGAAGCAACTCCGGCCATGTATTCCTCGAAGGCGCAACCTTGCTCTATAAAGCGGGAAGAAATTTTAACGGCGCCATTCAGATGTTGCACACCTATATCGCCTCCGGCCAATACACCGAGGATGCTCCGCTATTTCAGGCTTATTACCTGCTGGGAAGCATTCTGGAGAAAAGCGGAGACCGGCAGGCGGCCGCGCTGCAATACCGGGCGGCATTAGCGCTGGCCAATGGCTTTGAACCCGCCCAGACCGCCCTCAAACGAGTCCAGTGACTTACATCTTATAGCGGCCCAAATCTTCGTCATTCAAATTCTCCAGCCATTTCCGCAACTCCTCGCTGGAGACCCGGTCGCTGATGGCATTGGCCTGGCGAGAGGTCTTCAGAACCTCTTCCTCCACGAAAATCGGACAATCGACGCGCAACGCCAGCGCCAGCGCATCCGAAGGGCGCGAATCGATAATGATAATGCTGCCGTTCCGCTCCAGCCAGATGACGGCAAAAAACGTATCGTCATGCAGATCGCTGACCACCACCTTGTGCACCTGCGCTTCCATGCTGGTGAGCACGTTCTTCAGCAGATCGTGCGTCATCGGCCGCGGAGTTGTCACTTTTTCGATCTCCAGGGCGATGGCGTTGGCCTCATAAATCCCCACCCAAATCGGCAAGATGGCATCTCCCTCAATGTCCTTCAGTACAACGATCGGCATGTTCGTGACGGGATCCATCATCAAGCCGCGAATTCTCATTTCGACTTCCATCGGAGTTCTCCTACGAGGCCAATTCGCCCAGCAAACTATTGGGAAAACTTGTCGTGACCTTAACCTTGACGTAATCGCCCGGACAAAGGTTGGCCGAAGCGGGGGCGGTAAAGTTGAACACTTTGTTCTGCGAAGTCCGCCCAATCCACTGCTGCCGTAACCGGTTATCACCTTCAACCATTACTTCCAGTATCTCCCCTATATGTCTATTATTACGCTTCCTGGATATCTCGCGCTGCAACACTTGCAAGGCCGCCAGACGGCGCACTTTCTCCGCGTCTTCAATACTATCCGCATACTGAATTGCCGGGGTATTGGGCCGCGCGGAATATTTGAACGAAAACAGCGAATCGTAGCCGACCTCGCCGATCAAGGAAAGCGTCTGCTCGAATTCGGCCTCGGTTTCCCCCGGAAAGCCGACGATGATGTCCGTGGTAATGCTGATGTCCCGGCGCGCGGACTTGATCCACGCTATGCGTTCCAGGTATTCCTCCCGTGTGTACTCCCGCAGCATGGACTTCAGTATCCGCGAGGAGCCGCTCTGCACCGGCAGATGGACCTGGTCACATAGGGCCGGCGCCGCATCGATGGCCTCCACAATGTCCCGGGTAAAGTCGCGCGGATATGAGGT
>CAZUCM010000217.1:0-5927 GCA_964619235.1 uncultured Terriglobales bacterium | reverse complement strand
ACCGCGCCCACGACCACGGCGGAACTGCAGGCGATGTCGCCGATTTTACAAATTCAGGGCCAACTGAAGGCCAACCAACTTGAGATTCAGGATCCCCAGCGCCAAGTACAGCAGATGGAGGCTCAGATCGGCGCCTACCAGAGCCGGTTGAATTCCGCGCCAGTGGCCGAGCAGCAGCTGGCCGACCTGACGCGCGATTATGACCAGTCCAAGGCGAATTACGATTCCCTGCTGAAGAAACAAATGCAATCGCAGTTGGCGACGAATCTGGAGAAACGGCAACAGGGTCAACAGTTCCGTATCATCGATCCTCCCAGTTTGCCGAACCAGCCTTATTCTCCCGATCGGCTGAAGTACAGCGCTTTCGGCCTGCTAGCCGGGCTGATTCTGGGGATCGGTTGCTTGAGCGCGGCCGAGTATGTGGATGACCGCGTACGCGGCCGCCACGACTTGAAAATTGCCGGCGCCCGGGTACTGGTGAGCATTCCCCACCTGATGACGCCGGATGAGGAACTGCGGCAGGCGCGCCGCCGCAAGCACGAGTGGTGCGCGGCCGCGGCGCTGGCGGCGGTCATTCTGGCCGGAAATGTCTTAACGTTTTACAAAGGATAGGCATGTACGAAAAATTCTACGGTCTAACACGGAACCCATTCGGCCTCAGTCCCGATCCCCGGTTCTACTATCCGACCTCCGGGCACAATGAGGCGCTGGCGAATCTTTCCTATGGAATTGCCAAACGTAAGGGCTTCATTGTGATGACCGGCGAAGTGGGTACCGGGAAGACGCTGCTGATGCGCTATTTGATCGAGGCGCTGATTAAGACCAAAGTGCATTATGCCTACATCTTCAACCCGCGGCTTTCCGCCGACGATTTTTTGAGTTACGTGCTGACGGATTTTGGATTGAAGCAGGCGAAGGGCTCGCGCAGCGACATGTTGTTGCAGTTCAACCATTTCCTGATCGACGTATACCGCCGCGGTTCCACGGCGGCGCTGCTGGTGGATGAGGCGCATCAATTGAGCAGCGAGCTTCTGGAAGAGATTCGCCTGCTGACCAACATCGAAACGTCGCAGCAAAAGCTGCTGCAGATCGTTCTGGTCGGACAGCCGGAGCTGGACCAGATGCTGGATTCGGTGGAACTGCGCCAGCTCAAGCAGCGTGTGGCCTTGCGCTGCCGCCTGCAGCCACTGGAAGAAAGCGATGCCCACGGCTACATCGTTCGCCGCTTGCAGCTGGCCGGGGCGGCGAGAGGGCCGAGCAGCTGTTTCCGATGGAAACCATCCGGCAGATTCTGCATTTTTCACGGGGGATTCCCCGCATCATCAACACCATTTGCGACAGCGCCCTGGTCAACGGTTATGCCCGGCGGGAAGTGGCCATTCGTCCCGACGAGATCGACGAGGTGGTCACGGACCTCCGGCTCAACGAGGTCGCCGAGAGCGGCAACAGCGCGCAGCCAGCCGCCGGCGGCAATGCGTCGGAACGCGCGATGATTGTGAGCACGCTTTTGGGGCTGGCCAAGATGCTGGACCCGGAACAGGTGCGGCGTGCGCAGCAAAGCCCGGAACCGTCAAAGCCCAAACCGGCTTCGACCGGAGGAGTGGGAGCGTCATGAGTCGCATTTTTGAAGCCTTGCGGCAATCCGAACTCGAAGCGCAGAGGAACGAACCCGGCATGCTTTCGCCGCCCGGCACGGCGTTCGATGTACCGTCGCCGCTGCCTGCGGCCAATGAGCTGTTGCCGGCTGCCGCCGCGGTGGACGATCTGTTGCCTGCTGCCGGCGCCGGGTCCGTGATCGATCTTGCCCAGCTCAGCGTAGCGATTCCGCAACCGTCGTCTCCGGGCAGCCTGGTGGCCATGACCGATGAGCGCGGACTGGGCGCGGAAAAATTCCGCGTTCTTGCCACGCGGCTTTCGAATCTCCGGCGCTCATCGCAGTTGAAAGTCCTGCAGGTGACCAGCAGCATCAGCGGGGAGGGGAAGACCCTGGTCAGCTCCAATCTGGCGGTTACCCTGGCCAAACGTTCGGGCCAGACCGTGTTGCTGATTGAAGGCGATCTGCGCAAGCCCGCGGTCTGTCCGCTGTTTGGCTTGCCGTTGCCGGGCCGGGGCGTAGGCGAGTGGTGGAGTGAAAACGCCGCCGGCATCGCGCCGTTTATCCAGCGCATTGCCGACAGTACCCTGTATCTGCTGCCTGCCGGCGTGGTGCCGCACCCTGTCACCATTCTGCAATCCGCCCGCATGGCCGCCCTGATGCAAGAGCTTGCGCAATGCTTTGACTGGATCGTCGTGGATACGCCTCCACTTTTGCCGATGGCCGATTCCAATTTGTGGGCGCGCCTGGTGGACGGAACGCTGATGGTGATTCGGGAAGGCATCGTGGCCCGGCAATCGTTGCAGTCGGCTGTCGACAGCATGGACAGCCCCAAACTCATCGGCCTGGTCTTGAATGACTCCTTCGATCATGACCATGCCGCTTACGACAGTTATTATGCATACGGCGGCAATCCCGACCCCAAGGCGAAGGCGAAAGGAGTGCATTGATTCGTTTTCTCAATGCGTATTTTCCGGCCCGCACGGTGTTGCTGGGATTATCGGAAATCCTGTTGGCCACCTTTGCCTTCTGGACGGCCATGGTGGTGTTTCAAGGCACTCTGAATACGAAGATCGCGCTTCATTACGAAGGCGGCGGCGCCAAACTTGCGCTGGCCGTGGCTGTGGCGGCCGGCTGCATGTACTGTTTCGACCTCTATGATTCCATGGTTTTGCGCAGCCGGCGCGAAACCTTCACCCGCGTTATTCAAGCGCTGGGCCTGGTTTGTATCGTTCTGGCCTGTATCTATACGGTGTTTCCCGCCACCCGCATTGACCATCGCGTAGTGCTCACCGGAGTGGCGCTGGCCGGCGGGCTTCTGCTGCTGTCGCGCCGGCTCTTCCTGTTCGTCAACAGCCGTCCCGCCTGGATGGAGCGCGTAGTGGTACTGGGGGATGGGCAACTGGCCCGCATTCTGCTCGACCAATTGGAGGAGCGGCGGGAGTTGGGTTTTCGCGTGGTCTGCCAGTTGACCGAAGAACAGGAATGGAACAGCCGGGAAGGTCTGGGCGAGGATGTGCTTTCGCAGGAGCTGCAGCGCATCATCAAGTCGCAGGGAGTGGAGCGGATTATTGTCGCCATGGGCGACCGGCGCGGCCGGCTGCCGGTGGACGCCCTTCTGGAACTGAAAAAGAGCGGCATGAAAATCCAGGATGGCGCCGAACTCTACGAGATCATAACCGGGAAGGTAGCACTGGATTCGTTGCGGCCAAGCACGCTTTTGTTCTCGCCGGGATTTCAGGTGTCGCGGCATTTTCTGGTCTTTAAGCGGCTTTGCGCAATTGTGCTCTCCGCCCTCGGACTGCTGCTGACCCTGCCGCTGATGGCGGCGATTGCCATCGCCATCCGCTACGATTCCGCGGGGCCGGCGATATTCCGGCAGCGCCGCATTGGCAAGCACGGCAAGCCGTTCACGTTGTACAAATTCCGATCCATGAGCGCGGGCGCCGAAGATGGCGGCCAATTGCGCCCGGCGGAGAAATGCGACGAGCGCGTCACTCGCGTGGGCGGTTGGATGCGGGCTGCGCGCCTCGATGAGTTGCCGCAGCTGTGGAACATTTTGCGCGGCGACATGTGTTTTGTCGGGCCGCGGCCTTTTGTTCCCAATCAGGAGGAGTACTGCGCCCGTAACATTCCTTTCTATTCCCACCGCTGGGCGGTAACGCCCGGCGCCACCGGCTGGGCGCAGGTGAATCGGGGCTATTGCGTCACCCTGGAAGACAACGTCGAAAAGCTCGCCTATGACCTTTTCTATATCCGCAATATTTCCGTGGGTCTGGATCTGTTGATCCTGTTCAAGACCATCAAGGCCTTGCTGCTGCGGCGAGGCGGGCAATGAGTTGGTGGGGCGGCATCATCGAAGCGGCCTTCTGGCTTTCGTTGCTGGCGATCGGATACACGTATTTTGGCTACCCCGTGATTTTGTTCTTTTGCTATGGACTGGCGCAGATCAGCCGGGATTGGCACTACCTGGTGACCCGGCAGGAACGGCGCGTTTCCGGGTTGCGCCCGGAGGAACTGCCGGCCGTCAGCTTTTTGGTGGCGGCGTATAACGAAGAACGGGATATCGCCGGCAAGCTCGCGAACCTACGCGATATCGATTATCCAGCGGACAAATTACAGGTAGTCATCGTTTCCGATGGTTCTACCGACGGCACGAATGCCATCCTGGAAGGGGTTTCCGATCCGCGCTTCCGGATCATCCTTCAACCGCAGCGGGCCGGCAAAGCGGCGGCGCTGAAGGTTGCGCTGTCGGCTGCAACCAGTCCGATTCTTGTGCTTTCCGACGCCAGCACGCTGTTTGCGCCGGAGGCGGTGCGCCGGTTGGTGCGGCATTTTGCCAATCCGCACATCGGCGCCGTATGCGGGGCACTTCGCTTTGAAGCCAGTGCGGAATCACGGCAGACGGAGGGCGTGTATTGGAGTTACGAGACCACGCTTCGCCTTATGGAGGCGAGGTTAGGGGCCACGCTCACTCCCAGCGGCGCCATCTATGCGGTGCGGCGGGAAGCCTACATTCCGCCCGCGGCCGATGCGCTGGTGGATGACATCATTACCTCGATGAACGTGCGGCGCCAGGGCTTGGGTGTGCACTACGATCCGGAAGCCCTCGCCGTGGATCGTCCGCCCTCGTCGGTGGCGGGAGAGTTTACGCGGCGCGTGCGGATTGCCATGGGAAGTTTCCGCGCCTTGCCCGCCCTGCTCACGGTGCCCCTGGGCGGATTTACCATGTTCGCTTTTTTCTCTCATAAGGTCATGCGCTGGCTGGTTCCGGTGATGATGCTGGCGCTGTTGCTGACCAATCTGCTGCTGTGGCGCCGTCCGCTGTACCGCGGATTCCTGGCCCTGCAGGTGTTGATCTACGCCTGGGCCGGCTTCGGTTTCCTCTTCCGCCACCACCTGCAGCGAGTGCGTTTTGCCCTGACTGGGTATTTCCTGGTGGCGATGAATCTCGCCTTTCTGGTCGGATTGGTGCAGTGCTTTACCGCGCGGAAAGAGGGGGCATGGCAGAGGGTTCGATAAATGTACCGCTAGGGCGGAAGCGCCGGGATATCACCGTCGTGGTCCTGATCGATGCGTTGGGCTGGACCTATGCCGGCAATTCCGGCTTTCTTGCCGATCTGCTGCCATACCGCCAACCGGTGCGCACCGTGCTCGGCTTCAGCTCGGGCGCCATTCCGACCATGCTGACCGGCGCATCCCCGGCGGAGACCGGGCACTGGAACCTTTTCTACTACAACCCGGAGCACAGCCCATTCCGCTGGCTGCGGCCTTTTCGGCTTCTGCCCCACGCGCTGCTGGATAACCGCTACACCCGCGCCGTCATAAAGCGCCTGGGACGGCGCGTGCTGGGATTGGGACCGCTGTTTGAATGCTGCGTGCGCCCCAGCCTGCTGCCCTGGTTCGATTGGATCGAAAAGAAGAACATTTTTGCTCCCGGTGGGATTACCGGCAAGGCTTCGATATTCGACCGGCTGAGCGAACAACACATTCCCTATCGCGTGTACTCCTACCGCGATGGCAGCGACGAAACCCTGCTGCGCAGCGCCGTCCATGACCTGGAGACTGGCGATGCCCGCTTTTTCTTTGTCTATCTCTGCGAGATGGACGCGTACCTGCACGGGCATTGTTCGGAAGCGGAAAATGTGAGGCAACGCCTCAGCTGGTATGAGCTGCAGCTGCGACGTCTGTTCGGCGCCGCGCTGGCGGCCGATCCAAATGCCAGCCTGACCGTGATTTCCGATCACGGTATGGCTCCGGTGCGGAAATATTGCGACCTGCCGGGCAGTATCGATGGTCTGGGGCTGCGTATGCCGCAGGATTACCTTGCGGT
>CAZUCM010000216.1:0-5943 GCA_964619235.1 uncultured Terriglobales bacterium | reverse complement strand
CGGTCATCAAGGGAGCCGCGCCGCGCGTGACGGCGATCAGCGAGTAGACGCTGACATCGTGGGCGATGCGGAAGCCTTCGCGTGTGGTGTCAATGAACAGCCCGCGCAGCTGTTCCGTATTGCGCTGCAGCGCGGAATACTCGGGGTCGGCGGCCACGATCTTGATTTGCGCCTCCAGGCCGCTGCCGATCAACTTACTTTGGCGGGCTTCTTCGAGCGCCTTGAGTACTTCCGGGCGCAGCGCAAACAGGGCGTCCCAATCCGCTTTTTGCTCTTCGGAAAGGGTGAGAGCAATTTCCTTTGCGGCGGGGAATTCCGCCAGGTGTACGCTCTGCGGCCGGTTGGCCACTTCCGGTAGGTGCTGCCAAATCTCGTCGGCGGTAAAGCTCATGATGGGCGCCAGCAGGCGCACCAGCACCTCGGCGATCAGCCAGATGGCGCTTTGGGCGGAGCGGCGCTCCCGTGACTGCGGCGCCGCCGTGTAAAGGCGGTCCTTCAATACGTCGAAGTAGATCGAGCTGAGGTCCACCACGCAGAATTGATTGACTCGCTGGTAAACCTTATGGAAGGCGAACTCCTCGTACCATTGCAGAACCTGCTTGGCCATCTCCCAGGTCTGGTCCAGCATGTATTGATCGATGGGCTCCATCTCCTGGAAGGGAACCATGCCGCCGGCCGGCTGAAAGCCGTGCAGATTGCCGAGGATATAGCGGAACGTATTGCGCACTTTGCGGTAGCTCTCGGCGACGCGCAACATCAGCTCCTCGGAGCCGTGTACGTCCTCCCGGAAGTCCACCGAGGAAGCCCAAAGGCGCACCACTTCGGCGCCCAGGCGGTTGGCCACATCCACCGGGTCGACCACGTTGCCCAACGATTTGGATTGCGGCCGTCCCTGCGCATCCAAGGTCCAGCCGTGTGTTGCAACACTGCGGTAGGGCGCATGGCCGCGCCATCCCATGGCGCAGAGCAGGGAAGAATGGAACCAGCCGCGATGCTGGTCACCGCCTTCCAGATATAAATCCGCGGGCCAGGGCATATTCTCGCGATGTCCGAGTACGGAGGCGTGACTGGAGCCCGACTCGAACCAGACGTCGATAATGTCCATTTCCTTGCGAAACTTCTTACCCGAACAATGCGCGCAGTGGGTTCCCGCCGGCATGATTTGCTCGGGCGTCTGCGTGTACCATGAGTCCGCGCCGTTGCGGCGGAACAACTCCACCACGGACTGATTCACCGCGGGTTGATTGACCGGTTTGCCGCAATCTTCACAAAAGAACACGGCGATGGGCACACCCCAGATTCGCTGCCGGGAAATACACCAGTCGGGCCGGGTGGCGATCATGTTGGAAATACGTTCCTTACCCCAGGAGGGGTCCCACTTGACCTGCTGGATCTCCTGCAACGTCCGGCTGCGCAAAGTGCCCGCGGAGTTGCCGGATGCGTCCTTCATTTCCGCTTCCATGGAGATAAACCATTGCTCGGTCGCACGGAAAATCACCGGCTTATGACAGCGCCAGCAATGGGGATAGGAGTGCTCGATTTTTTCGTCGTGCAGCAGCACGCCGCGGCTGCGTAAAAGATCGACGATGGCCGGATTCGCTTTAAACACCGTCATGCCGTCGTATTCAGGCAGGCCGTCGCGCAGATGTCCGCCTTCATCGACATGGCAGGTCTGGTCGAGCTTGTACTTCTGTCCGGTATGGAAGTCGTCGACACCGTGTGCCGGTGCGGTATGAACGGCTCCCGTGCCCTGATCCATGGTTACGTAATTCGCCAGCACTCCCAGCACCGTGCGTTCCGGCAAAAAGGGATGGGCGAAGGTCGAATGTTCCAGCTTTCGTCCCGGGAAGCGTGCCACTTCGGAGGCGCCGGTCAAGCCGGTCTTTTGGGTTGTGATCTCGGCGAGCTTTGCCGCCACAATGTATACCGCGCCATCATGTTGGAGCGCGACGTATTCCTCCTCCGGCTGAAAGGCCACGGCCAGCGATGCGGGCAGGGTCCAGGGAGTGGTGGTCCAGATGATGGTTGCGGCGTTCTTGCCCGCCAGTGCGGGATCGATCTGTCCGGGATTGCTGGTGAGAGTGTATTTTACCCAGATACTGGGGCTGGTGTGATTCTCATACTCCACTTCCGCCTCTGCCAGCGCGGTTCGATCGTGAATGCACCAGTAAACCGGCTTCAGCCCCTTGTAGACCATCTCTTTTTCGAAAAAGGCATAGAACAGCTCGATGACCACCGCCTCATAGTGCGGCTTCATGGTCATGTAGGGATCGTCCCATTGGCCGAAGACGCCGATCCGTTTGAACTGGCCGCGCTGAAGATCGAGATACTTCTCCGCATATTTGCGGCATTCGTTCCGCACCTGAATCGGGGCCAGCTCCAGCTTCTTGCGCCCCAGCATGTCGTCCACTTTGATTTCAATCGGCAGGCCATGGCAATCCCACCCGGGTACGTAGGGTGAGTCGAAGCCGGCCATGGTCTTGGACTTGACGATGAAATCCTTCAGGCACTTATTCATCGCCGTGCCCAGGTGGATGGGGCCGTTGGCATAAGGCGGCCCGTCGTGCAGAACGTACCCCGGAGCGCCCTGGCGCGCCTTCCGGATCTGCTCGTACAACTTGATTTCCTGCCAATGCGCGAGCATTTTCGGCTCGTTGTTCGGCAGATTCGCCTTCATCGAGAAATCGGTTTTGGGCAGGTTCAGCGTGGACTTCAGTTCTAGCGGCACCCCTACTTGTCTCCGTCCTTATGGATTCACTCAGATTATATAGGCTCGTGCCGGATTTACAGCGTCTTCAGGAACTCCTTGGCCTGCTCCAGATGCGAAAAACGCTCTTCCTCGGCCTGAAACTCGCGAGAATGGACGCGGCGCCGGCCGTTGCGGACGGTTACCGGAAATTTCAAGTGCAGCATCTCGTGGTATACCAGATACTCCACGGCATAGCGCGGTACGCGCGGCGAGTCGAAGACTTTGCTGATTACAATGGCGTTATGCGCCGGATCGTAATGGCCGAGACTGGCGCGCGAGTGGCTGCGGCTCCAGGTCATCCGCGGACGCGCCAGCAGTCCCCAGAAATATTGGCGGTTTAAATCCTCAAAGATGGCATCCAGATCGTAGATTTGTCCCTGCGCAGTGGCGATGCGTTTGCGGCCGCGCAGCGAGCGCATCTGCTCGGCGCGGTCCGATATGGCCGGTGAAGTAATGTAGCGCCGGTATCGCTGCGAGTGCAGCCGGTCGATTGGTTTGCGATACAGCTTGGCCAGCAGTATATGTGCAATGGCTCGCAGCACGTGCTCCGGGGCGCTCTCCAGCAGGTCGGAGAGGCGGGCCTTGAGGCGCTCTTCGCGCAAGCGAATCGTGTTGTTGATGTGGGTGAAGGCGAAGAATTCGACGTGAAACTCCGGCATCGGCGCCCGCGGACGCAAAGAACGGTATTCTTCCTGGAAAATGGCTTCGAGGTCCATCGGCTGCTGAAAACTAGGTGTCCTGACTATGGTATCGCGTTGGCGGCCGATTGGAGGAAGGAGACCGCTATTTCTTTTTACTTTTGACCGCTTCCTGTTGCTCCTGCTCAATCTGGCGCGCATTGTCCAGACTGGCGTCGACGGAATCGATCGCGCTGTCCAGGGAAAACCCGAAGACCTTCAGTTCCTCCGGTTTGCATCTTTGCTTGATGGCCCGCAGTCTCTCCTGCAGGGTGCTATCCATCTCGATTACCGCGTGCAACTGCTTGCGGATGTCTATATTTTGCCCGGCATAAACCCCGATATTATCGTCCAATTGCTGCACCAGCGTATCCAGGTCTTCGATGAGATCGTGCAGCCGGCTATTACGGTCGCTGGAAAAACGCGGATCGGAGTGCAGCTGTTGCAAACGATCCATTCGTTGCTGGATAAAGGAAACGAAGAGCGGCAATCGCTTATCCGGCTGTTGTGCCACATCGCGCAACTGGTCGATCTCGGAGTCGTTCAGGGGATCGTGCCTTCCCCATACGGGCGTAGCCAATATCGCCCATAAGCAAAGACCGAAAAGAATGGTCGCCGCCTTCGTCATGATTTTGGTCCAAACATCGCTTGCGTCAGGCTGTCGCGGACTTTTTGCAGGCGTTGAATGGCTGCCTGCACCGGTTCGCGATCATCCATGTCGAGCGATGGAAGCAAGCCTTCGAGTTTATCGGCAAGGCCGCGCAGTTTGATTTCCGTTTCCTTCAGGTTTTTGCGCGAAGCAACCGCTGCGGCGCCCGCCTTCTCGCCAAGCAAGGCCACATCCGTGACCGCCTTCTTGCCTTCCTCGGATTTGCCGTTCTCGTAAGCCTCAGCCGCAGCCAGCGCCTGCCGATGGGCGGCTTCTATAAACAACTTGGGTTGATGTTCGGGTTTGGCTGCTTCCGCGCGCTGTTTCAGCTGATCGAGGCTCTCGGGCTCCCTGGCATAAGTCAGGGCCGCGGAGAGAAGCAGCAGAGACGCAATGACAAGCTTGACCATTTCACTTCTTAGGTTCGATGGCAATCAGCCGGTGCTTTGCCTCCCATTCCTGGTCGGGGAAGCGTCCGTTGGCCGTCTCCAGAAACTTGCGGTAAAATTCGGCCGCCTGCTTGGGAGCCTTAAGGTGATCGTAGGCGGTGGCGCGAAGAAAATATGTGCCCGGACTCTCCGGCGTTCCGAGTTTAGCGCGCACATCGAGAGCGCGAATGGTCAGCTCATAATTCTTGCTGTCCGAGGCGGCTAACGCCAGGTCGCCACAAACATCCGGCTGGTTGGGATCCAGCTTAAGCGCCTCGATCAATTCCGTCTGGGCTTCGATATTCTTATGTTCGTGCAGGAGTACCGAGCCCATTTGAGCGTGAGTCCGGGCGTCGTTCGGGTGCGCTGCCAGATAAGCTCTCAGCAGAGGCTCGGCCTTCTCCGGCTTCCCGGCCAAAGCGTAAACGGAAGATAACTCGTCAATCCCCGTTTGGTCGGAGGGCTGCAATTTCAAACCGCCTTCGTAAGCGTCAATCGCTTCCGGCGATTTGTTCTCGGCTGCCAGGACGCGCCCCAGCTGAAAATAAGCGGCGGAGTTTTGCGGTTCCAGCTCGATGTACTTGCGCAAAGCCATTTCCGCCTCCGGCAGCTGCCGGGATTTCTGATAAATATTGGCCAAACCCAGTTCGGCATCGGCGGACTTCGGATCCAGCTGCGCGGCTTTCGTATATTCCTGCCCGGCCTCGACCAGCTTGTCCTGATGCTCCAACAACGCCCCAGCGGAAAGATGCGGCTCGGGGTCGCTGGGTTGGAGCTTGGCGCTTTCGGCATATGCCGCCAGAGCCCCGGCCGCGTCGCTGGGCTCCAGCAGATGGCCTAAGGACAGCCATGCCCGGCCATGCGCTTCGTCCGGTTTGGCGGTCGGTTTCAACTGGGTCGCCTCGCGCAGATACTTCTCCGCCTCGGAATCGTGCGCCTGGGCCAGCAGGATGCCGAGATTGAAGGTGGACTCAAAGACCTTGGGGTCGGCGGCTACCGACTTCCGGTAAGCCGCAATCGCTTCCGCTTTGCGATTGGTCACGCTGTAAAGAAATCCCAGGTCGAACCATGCGCGATAGTCGTCGGGATCGTCCTGAACCGCCTGTTTCAGCAATGGTTCGGCGGTGGCGTAGTCCTTCTTGTCCAGCGCGGCTTCCGCCGTGGCGATGATGGTTCCTGCCCGCTCATCGGGGACGCTGATCCTATGGCCGGGTTTGTGCGGTGGGGTGGTCTGGGCCGGAGCAGGGGTGAGCAGCGTAATCCCTGCCGAGAAAAGAATGGCGAGAAGACGACGAAATTTGGACCGGGTGAATGAGGTCGTTGGCTGGTTGTGCGTGCGTGGAAAACTTAGTCCGCGGATAAAATGAATGAGCTGGCTCATACCTGCCGTCCTGTTGTCGACGACAACTCCATACTGACATCGGATCTATCGCTGCCCTG
>CAZUCM010000215.1:0-5973 GCA_964619235.1 uncultured Terriglobales bacterium | reverse complement strand
TGTAAAGAACCCAGTGAGTAAACACGCCTCCGGGCGCGTCCGGATCGTCGGCAATCAGCGCCAGTGTGTGGCTGCCGCCGGGAGGTTCCTCCCAGCTCAGCTCCGGGGACAGGTCCACGCCGGAGCAGGTGTACTTGGCGGGGATTGCTCCACCGGGTGAAAACGCGTTGGTGTGCAGGCTGAAAGTCATAGTTCCTCCTCGGCTTGTGGCTGCCAGGCCGGGCCTGCGAGCCATGGTGAGTACGACAGAGAGGATGATTAGAAACACCAGTGGGAGACTTGGGACGGCGGAGGATCTCGCCATGTTTTCACCTCGCGGTACGGCGAAAATCTATTCTATTACCGCGTGGTGACCGGCGATCTTCGGTGGATGGGATTTTCATTGCCGGGGAGAGTATGATGTAGGTCACAGGGGGATGTGCGTGCTCTCACCATACGGGCTGGACATCATAGAAAATTGTTTTACCTGTAAGCTGCGGGCGGAGAAGGTTTTTTGCGACCTATCCGAGGCGGCCCTCCAGTCCTTTGAAGCCATCAAATACGCGACTGCATATCCCAAAGGCGCAGTGCTTTTTGTGGAAGGCCAGGCTCCGCGGGGGATCTTCGTTCTGTGCAAGGGACGCGTAAAGCTGTCCATATCCTCCAGCGACGGCAAAACCCTGATCCTCAAGATTTCCGAGGCGGGCGAGGTGCTGGGCTTGAGCGCCACGGTCTCCGGCAAGCCGTATGAGCTGACCGCCGAAACCATCGATCCCTGCCAGGTCAACTTCGTCAAGCGCGAGGATTTCCTTCGGTTCCTGCGGGAACATGCCGACGCATGCTTCCGTGTGGCCGAACAATTGAGCGAGAAGTACAACGCCGCCTGTCACGAGATTCGCAGTTTGGGGCTCTCCCACTCCGCCGCCGAAAAGCTGGCGAAATTGATGTTGGAATGGATCTCCAAGAACGGGGAAGCGCAGAAGCAGGAACCGCGATTGAAGCTTTCCCTGACCCACGAAGAGATTGCGCAGATGATCGGCACTTCGCGCGAGACGGTTACGCGCTTATTCGCGGAACTTAAGAAACGCCAGATCCTGCAGTCCAAGGGCTCAACGCTGGTCATTCGCAATAAGGGCGCTTTGCGGGCCCTGGCCAGCGGCTGATCCACTCGGCGCATTTCACAACTCAGTTCCAGGCAGGCCGGTAAAGCAGGGTGGTTGGGCGTTGCCCTGTACAACCGTCACGGTTCGCGGTGACTGTGGTCACTGCCGGGGCGAGTGGCCTGCTGTATTTCTGGGACATGGGAAGCGTCTCGCATTCCAGCTGTTGCCGCTGCGCACTTCGGTCCGATCGTATCTTCTGCGATCTGCCCGCGGATGTGCTCCAGGCCCTGGACGACATCAAGACGGTAAAGGCGTGCCCGCGCGGGACGGCGCTGTTTCTGGAAGGCCGCCAGGCGCGCGGGGTCTTCGTCCTGTGTGACGGCCGTGCCAAGCTGACGATTTGCGCGGAAGGCAGAAAGCGTTTACAGGTTCGTACCGCCGGTCCGGGCGAGGTTCTGGGCTTGAGTTCGGCTCTTTCCGGACGGCCCTACGAGCTTACGGCTGAGACGGTGGACGCCTGCCAAGTCGCTTTCGTCAAGCGCCGCGATCTGCTCAAGTTTCTCCGCGAGCATTGCGAAGCCTGCCTGCAGGTGGTGAATCTGCTGAGCGGCGATCTGCATACCGCGTATGAACGGGTCCGCACGATCGGGTTGTCGCGTACCCGCCGGCCGCGGGCCCAGGCCCGATCGGCGCGCGCCTAAACGATTGCGGCAGCGGCTTGCACGCCGATGTCCATTACCGGCCGAACCCGAAAAACAAAAAAAGTTGCAAAAAATTTTTCCTTCGTAAGTGTTTGTCCATGTAAGATACATTTCAACCCCAATTAGGTAATGTATTCAATCGATGTCCAAAGTTAAGGGGTAGGGCCCAAAGACAGCTAGGGGATGCTTCGGAACATTTCGGGCAGCGAATTGCGTGCCAGCGGTGCGCAGGCGCTTTCCGGGGGTTCCGGATCACTGGAGCAATCGGAAGCTTTACTATGAGTTACCCGAGGAGCTAGGGTATGCACGTTTTGCGTAGTTTGAAGCGGTTGGAAATTGGGCTGGCGATAATGGCGCTGGTTCTGCTGTTCAGCGTAGGCGCGGCAGCAGAGGATAAACCGAAAGACCAAGCCAAGTCCGCTCAGCCAGCTGCCGGCGCGCCTGCCGGTCAGTATGTGGGGTCGGAGACTTGCCAGGGCTGTCACGACTCGGTCTTCAAGACTTTCCAGGACTCGCCTCATTGGATCACGACGAAGGAAACCGCCATGACCAAGGGTGCACATGGCTGCGAGTCGTGCCACGGGCCGGGTTCGGCGCACGTCGAAGGTGGCGGCGATAAGACCAAGATCTTCACCTTCAAGGGAGTTGGCGCCAAGGAAATCAATCAACGGTGCCTCACCTGCCACGAGACCTCGCAAGAGCATGGCAACTGGATGCGCGGAATGCACGCCACCAATGGCGTCTCCTGCATCGATTGCCACTCTCCGCACCACGCCAAATCGGATCATGCGCTGCTCGTCGAGCGTACGCCGCAGCTTTGTTACAGCTGCCACAGCCAGGTGAGGGCGGAGTTTGCGCGGCCGTTCCATCATCGCGTCAATGAAGGCCTGGTGCAGTGTACCGATTGCCACAACGTGCATGGCGCCTATCAACTGGCCCACTCGCTGCGGTCAAGCCCCGAACAAAACCTTGTCTGCTACAAGTGCCACGCCGACAAGCAGGGGCCGTTCGTGTTCGAACATGAACCGGTCAAGACGACCGGGTGCACCGCCTGTCATACGCCGCATGGCTCCATCAATGCACGCTTGTTGAAGGTCAGCCAGGTGAACCTGCTGTGCCTGCAGTGCCATACCCTCTCGTTTACGCAAACGAGCAAGGGTCCGGCAGCGAATTCGGTTCCGGAGCCCATCGGTCCGGCCCACAATCAGGCGCAAAAGTATCAGGCTTGCACGTTGTGTCACACGTCGATCCATGGCTCGAACGGCAGCAATGTCTTCTTCAAACCATAGGGAGAGAGCCATGCATAACGAATCTGTCGGCAACCGATTCTCCACCTGCAGGCGCTCCTTGCGGCGCCTGCCAGTCATGCGGGAGTGGCATATGAGATTGAAAGTCTGTTTGTCCGTAGCGGTCCTGCTGTTGATGAGCGTGGTATTTTTGGGCTCAGCGGCCGCTCAAACTACCGGCGATGCGGCTCCGCAGAAGCTGGGCACATACATTGCAACCGGTGATTTTGAAGTAGGCTACCGGATCAATTCCGAAAAAGGCGACCAGGATCCTTGTGCATTTGGCAGCCTGAATCGCAACTCGGCAGGCCTATGCCCCGACGAGTCCATGTACGACACGCTGGTGAATTTACATACCGGCCCCCGTCTGCTCGACCAGACGTTGTCGTTGCGCGCCCCTGACCACAACGGCGGCCTGTTCGATGACCTGTTCGTCAGCAGCTTTGGCTGGGGCGATCCCAATGCGGTGGCGCGCGTGCGTGCCTCGAAGCATAAGTGGTACGAATTCAATGCCACCTATCGCCAGGACAAGAACTATTTCAATTACGACCTGTTGGCCAACCCGCTGAATCCGGCCGGTTCGCCGTTCACGGTGCCGAATTCGCCGCATCAGATGGACTTGGCCCATCGCATGTCGGACTTCGATTTGACGCTGGCTCCGCAGTCGGCGCTTTCGGTGCGCCTCGGCTACTCCCGTAACCGCAGCGAAGGCCCTGCTTATACCACGCTTCACGAAGGTATCGAAAGCGGGATCTTGCAGAACGTAAACACCACGACCGACAATTATCGGTTTGGGGTGGATTACCGGCTGTTCAAGCACACCAAAATCAGCTACGACCAGTTCCTGCAATGGTACCGGGGCGACACCACCGGGCAGGAATCCAATACCTATTTCACCTTGCCGAATGGAACCTTGACCGACCTGGGCCTGGATTTCACCGGCGCCAATGCCTGCATTAACGTCGGGCCGAATGGCACTTTGTCACCCGTAAACACCCTGGCGTGCACCAAGAGTTTGAACGGCACCAGTCAAACTCTGGCGTACAACCGTTCGGACCGTACCCGGACCCATACTCCCACCGAGCAGTTGAGTCTGGAGTCGCGCAACAAGAAGTTTGACGTGACCGGCCGCGCCAGTTACACCGGAAGCAACATGAAGGCCGCCTACGACGAGATGTTTGCCGGGGTTGGCCGTTCCAGTCTGGGCACGCTGATGGCGGGTCCGGAAAATGGAAAGGCGAATCAGGCCAGCGCCGACTTGGGCGTGACCTACCATGTCACCGACAAACTCCGCGTCAGCGATACCTTCCATTACGCGGATTGGCAGACGCCGGGCTTCTTTAGCGCTTACACCGTGAACTTCGTGCCTCCCTCTGTGGGTGCGGCAGTTCCGGTCGGCTGTTCGTCCGCGTCTTGCGCGCTGTATCCTTTGAGCGCGACGCTTCAGCACCCCGACCTGACGCTGTACGCCAACTTCCTGCAGGAAAAGTCGAAGTGGAACCTGTTGAAGGCGGACTATGACTTCAACCGGATGCTGGGCGTTTCGGTGGGGTATCGTTACGACCATGTTGGCATAGTGAATGCCGCCGACACGCAGGACCTCACCTTGATCACCAACACCGCGACCAACGTCCAGACCGCCATCTCCACCCAGACGGGGCAGGTTGGCTTCTGGGCGCGCCCCAATGACAAGTTCAAGGTCAACGGCGATATCAACATCGGAACGGCAAACAACTGGGAATATCGTACCGACCCGCGCCGCACGATGCATTACACCGCCCGTATCGTCTACACCCCAACCCGGTGGGCGACTTTAACGGCTGCGATGACCGCCCAGGAACAACGCAATCGGGGCAATGGCTGCGATCCGACTCCGTCGGCGACGGACAAGAAGGCAGTTTGCGCCAGCACCAATCCGGTGCTTAGCACGGGAGAGGTCGATTTCAACGCTCACAACCGGAACCTCAGTTTGGGCGCCACGATGATGCCGAACGAAAAGTTCGGATTCGACCTTGCCTACAACTACAGCAACATCGCCTCAAACAGCTTCATTTGCTATGACCTTGCCGCACCCGCAACTGCGCCTGCCGTCTCTAACTGTATTGACACCAGCAGCAGCGAGCCATACGAGACGTATGAGATCTATAGGGACCGCCTGGAATACGCCGATGCCAGCATTATCTGGAAGCCGATAGCGCGGGTAACAGCGAATATGGGCTACAGCATCGTCAACAGCCAGGGCGCCTTTACGAACTTTAATGTGTTGCAGCCCCTGGGAACCGTTGCCTCGAACTTCCATCGCCCGATGATGGCGTTGGAAGTCGGCATGGCAAAGGGATGGGCGGTAAAGGCGGGATGGAACTACTACGGTTATAACGAAAAGGATGTCGCCGGTCCCACGGATCCGCGCGATTTTCACGACAATCTGACTACACTTTCCCTCAAGTATAAGTTCTGATCGAGAGCGACTGTGTGTAACTCCCCGGGGCGGCCTTCAGGCCGCCCCGAAGTTTTTGCGGCGCCAGCTAGAATCGGGATGACGGTTCTTTGTGCCGGCAATGCGCAGCAAGTGATGGACGGTGGTCAAATGATCCCGATCGCCCGGGGCTTTTCCGGGCAACGGCCAACGGCCAGCGACCCTCCGGTCACCTTAGATTGTGAGCAATATCACCGCCCGGGCGGGCACTGGCGTGAGAACAATAGAACAAATTATTTTGCCGCTTTATATCGGCACATTCATAGTGGGGAAATGCCTGCGTCGCGGGCAGAGGATTGGCAGTAATGCGATTTATACGTGGGGTTGTAATTGCTTTCTCAGTCTTGGCAATGGGGACGGCGCTTATCGCCAAGACCCCGAAATCAAAGGGCTTGTCCACCGAGGAATGCCTGGGTTGCCATAACGAT
>CAZUCM010000214.1:0-5999 GCA_964619235.1 uncultured Terriglobales bacterium | reverse complement strand
GATAGGCACCACCACCGCCCACGGATATCCAAACCCGACTAGTCCTTCCAGCAGCGCACCGAAAGACCAAGCCAGCATGAGTGTCTGTATGCGAATGTCGATGGTTGCCTGGCTGACCATCCAGCCCTTGAAGCGTTCGAAGTCTCCGGTCAGCACCAGCGTATTGAAGATCACCAGCCCCCAGAACGTAATCCAGTCGATGACCCATGCCCCCTGCAGGCCGCCATAAAGATACGCATGCAAAGTCGCCCCGACCGGCGCATGCCACGCCAAAATGCCCACGGCAATCGTGATCACTCCGGCGATGATGGTGGCCAGCCACGCAGTAATACGCAGCACGGCGAGCATGAATAACAGAACGGCTAGGGGAATCAGGGCCAACAGGATGGTGGACCACATGCTTCCCGTGGGAGCCAGGATTTGATGGAACATAACTTGCGCCTCGCATTTGAAATCAAAATTGCTATACCGCGCGTGGCGCTTAGGCGAGGGCGCATTTCTTGCAAACTTGAGGCCGGGTTCGGATCTTTCAATTGCCAATGCCGCCGCTAGCACACCCAGACGCGGAATTTGCAACTACACCAGCACTATGCTGTGATGCAGAATACCTTAGAAGAGTGGCATAACGTCAAGAGCCGCTGGGTATTTCTTCGGCTTTTTGTGGCGAATGTATCCCGGTACGACAATAGGGGAAGGTGCTCCCGGGAATGCCGGCCTAACTCACTTTGGCGCAGACCACTATATAGCTGTACGTCCCGATATTCCGGCTGGGGCTGCACCTCCAGCCGGCAGCTTCCGCCGCCTCCCTGACCTGCTCGCTCGAAAGGCGATGGTCCAGGGGCGGACCCGGGGGGCGGGTGACATCGGTACGCCAGTCGAGCACGGCAAAGCGCCCGCCGGGCTTAAGAATCCGGCTCATTTCCTTAAGCACAGACGGCGTGTCGTCCAGTTCATGCCAGACGTTGGCCGCCAACACTAAATCGCAACTCGCCTCCGCCAGATGAGTGTCGGCGGCACTGCCCTCGACCAATTCAATGTTGCGCGCGACGCCGCCAGCCAACTTTTGTGCAATGAGCTTGAGCATCTCCGCCTGAAAATCGACGGCATAAATCTTCCCGGCAGGCGCCACCGCACCCGCCAGGGGGATGGAAAAGAATCCCGTCCCGGCGCCAATATCGGCCACCACCATGCCGGGAGCGGCCTGCAGGGCCGCCAGCACTTCGCCGGGAGGAAGCCATTTCAGTCGCTCCGGGTCTTCGAGCTTGTAGGCATCGGCAACGGTAAATACCCGGTTATTCATGTGCGATTGCCTTCATTCATTTGTCGTACATCCTTACACTTGCAGCACGTCATCCTGCTTCGCCACCAGTTCGTACAGAACCGGATTCACAAAGAAGCCCAGCAAGAGCCGTGACAGCAAGCCGGCAACAATCACAATGGCGAAAGGCCGCTGCGTGTCGGAACCAATGCCGTGAGACATGGCTGCCGGAAGCAGTCCCAGGCAGGCCACCAGTGCGGTCATCATAATCGGCCGCAAGCGCAGCAGGGATGCCTCGTGCGTGGCCTCGCGAATACTTTTCCCTTCCAGCCGCAGTTTGTTGATATAGGACACCAGAATGACTGCGGTTTCGACCGATACGCCCATCAGCGCCAGCAACCCCAACACCGACGATACGCTGAACGGAGTGTCCGTCAATTTGAGGGCGATCAATGCGCCCACCGGTTCGGTGATCACCACACCCAGGGCGATGGTAAAAGGAAATTTGAAGTTTCCGTAAAGGGCAAACAGGATCAGGAAGATCAGCAAGACCGACAGCGGACCGATCACGCTAAGCTGGCTCTTGGCCTCGAGGAACTGGCTGTATTCGCCGCCCCAATTCATCCAGTACCCCTCGGGCAGATGCACCGCGGCGTTGACCGCCTTCTGCCCGTCCTTTACGGCGCGCTCCAGGTCGCGGCCCTCGATGCTGTACTGCACCCCTATGTACCGCGAATTGTCTTCCCTGTATATAAAGGACGCGCCGTTGCTCTCCTTAATATCGGAAAGTTCCTTCAACGGAATCTGTTGTCCGTCGGGGGTGCCCACGAGTAGCTCGCCGATCTCCCGGGGGCTGCTGCGAAATTGCGGTTGCATACGGACCACCAGGTCAAACAGTTTTTCTCCCTGGACGACCTGCGTCGTGGCCTGGCCTCCGACCGCGGCCTGGATCACCGCCTCGACATCCGATACGTTGATGCCATGGCGCGCGATCTTCTCCCGGTCCACATCGATGAGCAGGCTGGGTTGCCCCAGCTCCCGCACTACCGTCAGCTCGGTAAATCCGGGGACCTGTTGCAGGATGTTCTTGATCTGCGTAGCTTTGTCTTCCAGTACGTTCAGATCCGAACCATAGACCTTAACGGCGAGAGAGCTCTTCAGTCCCGTGAGCGCCTCGTCCACGGCATCTTCCGCCGGCTGCGTGTAATTAAAAATGATGCCGGGGAACGCGGTCAGCCGCTTGTTTACGGATGCGATCAGCTCCTCTTTCGTGTGCGCTTCACTTTGTTTCCAGGCTTTGTCGTTGTAAGGCTTGAGTCCGACGTAAAACTCGCAATTGAAAAAACCGGTGGAATCGGTGCCATCATCGGGACGCCCGAGCTCCGATCCCACTTCGGTCACCTGCGGATAGGACATCAGGATATCTCGCACCTGCGGCGCCAGCTTGGACGCTTCTTCAAACGAAATAGTGTACGGCATGGTCGCCCGCACCCACAATGCGCCCTCATCCAGATGCGGCATGAATTCGCCGCCGATAAAAGGCACCAGCACCAACGTGAGCGCAAAGATTGCCGTCGCGGCGATCAGCGTCCAGGAGCGGTGATTCAGGCACCAATCGAGTTTTCCGGCGTAGAAGCGCTTGATCGCCTCATAGGGCCGGTTCACTTTTTCGTGCACGCCTTTTTTGAACCAGTAGGAGGCCAGCACCGGAACCAGCGTCAAGGTGAGCACCAGCCCGCCCAGCAGCGCGAACGACATGGTGTCGGCCATCGGATGAAAAAGCTTTCCCGAGGGCCCGCTCAAAGCATAAATCGGCAGGTATCCTGCAATGATAACGGCGACGGAATAGAAAATGGGCCGGTCCACGTCGCGCGCGGCTGCCAGGATCACTTCGTTCAGTTTGTACTGCGTCCCTTCCCGCGCGGCCAGCTCGCGATAGATGTTTTCCATCATGACGACCGTGCCGTCGATGATGATCCCGAAATCGATGGCCCCGATCGACAACAGATTGGCGGAAACGTCATGCGCATGCAGAAAGATGAAGGCGAACAGCAGCGACAGCGGGATGGTAAGCGATACGATCACCGCGGCCCGGAAGCTGACCAGGAAGAAGATCAGCACCAGGAAGACCAGGATCATGCCGCGGATCAGGTTGTCTTCGACGGTGCTGGTTGTCAGCTTCACCAGATCGCTGCGGTCGTAGAAGGGATGAATCTTAACGTCCTTGGGCAGCACCTGCTTATTGAGCTGATCGGTTTTCTTCTCCACCTCCTGCAGCACGGTCTGGGTTTGTTCTCCGCGCCGCATGAGAATGACGCCTTCTACGGCGTCATCGTTTTTCATGAATCCGAATTCGCCCAGACGCGGCGCATGTCCGATTTCGACCTGGCCAATATCGCGAACGCGGATCGGTGTTCCTTTATTGGCTCCCACAACCACGTTTTCGATGTCTTTGGTGTCGCGCACCAACCCGAGGCCGCGGACGTAATAGAACTGGCCGCCTTGCGAATAAAAGCCGCCGCCGGCATTGGCATTGTTATTGGCCAGCGCCTGCATCACCTGGGGCACCGTCAGGTTATATCCATAGAGCCGGGCCGGATCGAGCAGCACCTGGTATTGCATCACCGTACCGCCAAACCCGGAGTCGTCGGCCACGCCGCTCACGGATTTGTAGGCTCGCTCGACCACCCAGTCTTCGATGGTCTTCAATTCCTGAGGACTGCGATCGGGACTTTCCAGTACGTAACGGTACACCAGTCCACTGGGACTGAATAGCGGCGCCAGCGAAGGCGTCACTCCAGGCGGAAGCTGTGCGTCCGCCAGTTTCTGGAATACGTTCTGCCGCGCAAAATAGTTGTCGGTATCATCCTGGAAAGTAAGAATGATATCGGAAAGGCCGTAGAGGGTGATGGAACGCATCACCACCAGCTGGGGGGCGCCATTCATCTCCACTTCAATCGGCTGGGTCACCAGCCGCTCGATCTCTTCGGAGGCATGGCCCGGCCACTGGGTGATGATCTCCACCATCGGCGGAGAAAGATCCGGATAGGCATCCACCGGCATGCGCCGGAAGGATCCCACGCCCCAGATGGTCATGAACAGCACCAGCATCAGCACCAGAAAGCGCTGCCGCAGCGACATCTGCACGATGCGGTGGATCATCCCGCTCTGGTCGTTGCGTTCGTTGTTTGGCGGCTGTTGTTCTGCGGCTGTCATTGTTGCACCGATGTGGCAAATTGCAGGAACAAGCTGCCGTCGCCCACGACCCGCTCTCCGGCTGCAACGCCGCTGACGAGTTGCGTGACGCCTTCTCCGCTCTCTCCCAGAGTCACGGCCCGGCGGGCAAACTCGTTGTTCTGGTTCACGACATACACAAACGGCTGATTTTCCGAGTCACGCAACACCGCGGCATTGGGAACGGCGAGCGCGTTGGAAATGCTCCCGGCATGTACGGTGGCGGTCACGTACATATCGCGCTTCAACCGGTGTTGCGGATTCTTCACCTCGATACGCGCCTGCAAGGTCCGGGTATTGGGATCCAGCGCGGCGGAGATATAGGAGATCTTGCCGTGAAGATCGGCGCCGGGGTCCAGATCCGTACTGATGGTTACCGGATCCCCCTGGTGAACGTAAGGCAGGTCTTTCTGGTATATGTTGGCCAGCACCCACACCGTGCTCAAATCCGAAATGGTAAAAACCTGAGTCGCGCCGCCCTGAATCACCTGCCCCGGCGAAACCAGGCGCTCCACGGCTTCCCCATCGATGGGGGCACGCACGGCGACGGCGGAAGGCATCGGCTTGCCGGCCATCGCCTCCGGCTTTGAAATACCCAGAACCTTCAAGCCCTGTTCGGCCGCGCCCAAGTCGGCAGCGGCCTGCGTGCGCACCGATTCGGCGGCCGCCAGATCGCGCTCGGCAATAGCGCGGTGCTCGTAAAGGTCTTGTGAACGCTGATATTCCTTATCCGCAAGCTGGTATGCGTCACGTGCCTTTAAATAGTTGGCGAGCAATTGCGAATAGTCCGGGCTGGCCACATACAGCAGCGGCTGGTTCTTGCGAACCTGCTCGCCCGGCATCACCACAATCCGGCTGACCGGACCTCCGATCTGCGAGATCACCGGCGTCGTGGCGAATCCATTAAAGGCGACCGCACCAGTCAGGCGCAACGTGCGGGAGATCGTCGTAGGAGCGACGGATACAATCTGGAGGTGGGCGATCTGTTCAGGCGCAAGTTTGAAGAGTTGCGCATTGTCGCCGCTTCCGCCGGCAGCCCCGGCGTCCGAAGCCGTTGTGCCCGGCGCCGATTCCGCGGTTTTGCAGCCGCACATTGCTCCGAGCAGAATGGTAACGGCCAACAGCGAGAGATACCCGGCGCTGCCGGTTCTTGATCGATTCATCATGGTAATGTCCTCGTGCCTACCGCCTCTTTCAATTGTTCAATGGACACCAGATAGGCGGCCAAAGCCTGGCGATAGGAGAGCTGGATGGAGCGATAACTGCGCTCGGCATCGAGAAAATCGAGCAGGCTGGCGGCGCCGCGCTTGTACGCGTATTCGCTGATCTCCAGCGAGTCCTGCGCCTGCTTCAGGTATCCCGACAGGTAAAGTTGAACAATCTTCTGGTTCGTGGCGAACGCTTCGTAGTTGTTGCGCACGTCGGTCAGCACGGTATCGGAGGCGGCCAATTTGTTTTCTTCCGACTGCGTCAGGGCAAAACGCGTGCGCGCGATCTCGCCTTGATT
>CAZUCM010000213.1:0-6014 GCA_964619235.1 uncultured Terriglobales bacterium | reverse complement strand
GTCACAGGTTCGAATCCTGTAGCGCCCACCATATAAGTGTCTTTAAAATCAACCATCTAAGCTGATTTTTGTTGCAAAGCGGTTGCCGCGCTGCTAGGCTGGCGCCAATCCTTGTATGGCAAGCAGTCGTTGGAGAGAGCGTAGCGCTTGCCGTAGTGTAAACGCCTGGCTGTGAACCGACATTAGGTGTGCCAAGGAGTGGCTGGAACAAAGTGCGGGGTCAAGGCACATTGTGGCCGGCCGATCTTGCAGTGCGTGTGTAAGGTTACCCCCCGGGGTTATGCCGAGGGCTATCCCTGCATCAGGAGAGCGCACGTGTGCGGCATTCTGGGGTATTCACAATTTCGCAAGCGTTTGCCATCGCACGTCCTGCGATCGGCGATTGATTCCCTGGTTCACCGGGGGCCGAATTACCAGGGCAGCTTTGTCACCGGAGATATCGCCCTGGGCGCGGTTCGCCTGCGAATCCTCGACCTGGAAAACGGAGACCAGCCGTTTCGCAGCGCCGATGGCGACGTGACACTTGCCTTCAATGGCGAAATCTTCAATCACCAGGAAATTCGTTCCGAGTTGCAACGCAATGGAGTTGTTTTCCGGACGCGTTGCGATACGGAGGTTGTGCTGGAAGCCTTCCGCTTCTGGGGGAGCGCCTGCTTTGCGCGATTGCGCGGCATGTTCGCCATAGCGGTCTGGGTGGAATCGGAGCGCCGTTTGATGCTGGTGCGCGATCCCATGGGAATCAAGCCGCTCTATTACTATCTGGACGGCGAGGAAATCTACTTTGGTTCCGAGCTGAAATGCATTCTGGCCCATCCCGGAGTTCCGCGCCGCATTTCCCATGCCGGGCTGAATTGCTTTCTGCATTTGAATTACGTGCCTGGTCCGCTCACGCTGGTGGAAGGGATCGCCAAACTCATGCCCGGACACCTGCTGGAGTGGTGTGCCGGCAACTCCGAGGTGCGCGGCTATACTTCCGGTTTGTTGCCGGCGGCCGCGCCGCGCACCATCGAAGGAGCCTGCGAGGAGCTCGATCACCTGCTGGGGCAGGCGGTGCACGAGCAACTGGTTTCCGATGTGCCGGTGGGAATATGGCTGAGCGGAGGCCTTGATTCTTCCACCATCCTGCATTATGCGGCACAGGCCGGGACGCAGAATCTGCGCACGTTTTCCGTCACTTTTAAGGGACGGTCGTTTGACGAACGGAAATATATACAGGAAGTCAGCCAGCGCTACGGCGCCGAACACTACGAGTTCGATCTGAATGAAACGGCGGATCTGGCCGATGCGATCGAACAGATTTCCTACTACTCCGACGAACCCAGCGCCGACGCCGGGGCGGTTCCCGCCTGGTATCTGTCGCAGATGACCCGGCGGCAGGTTACGGTTGTGCTCGGGGGCGAAGGGGCGGATGAGCTGTTCGCCGGCTATCTGACCTATCGTGCGGACCGGTACAGCGCCGCCGTCCGCAAGTTGCCCAGAGCGTTGTTGCGGACCGCGTTGCAGGGGGTACGGCGATGGCCGGTATCCGACGACAAGATCAGTTTCGAATACAAGCTCAAGCGCTTTCTGGAAGGCTCGCTGCTTTCCGCGCGGAGGGCACACGTCTTCTGGAATGGAACGTTTACGGAAGAGGAGAAGCGAGAGCTGTACCGGTATGCCGACCGGAAGCCGATGACCAAGCTGCTGAATACGATGCAGGCCGGGGGCGGCCTCGCGTCCTATCTGGAATTCGATCAGCGTTACTATTTGCCGGACGACATTTTGTACAAGGTCGACCGCATCAGTATGGCGCATTCGCTGGAGGTGCGGCCCCCGTTTCTGGATACGCGCATCGTCAATTTTGCCGCATCGCTGCCGGACGATTTCAAGCTGCGGGGCGCCACTTCAAAGTACGTTTTGCGGCGCCTGATGCGCGATCGTTTGCCCGCATCGGTGCTGCAGCGGCCCAAGATCGGTTTCGATATTCCGGTGCATGACTGGCTGCGTGGCGTGCTGCGGCCGTTATTGCTGGACACGCTTACGGAAGAGGCGGTTTCGGCCAGCGGCCTGTTTCACTGGCCGGCGATGGAACATTTGCTCGGTCAACATCTGGAAAGGAAGGCGAACGTCGGATATCACTTATGGGGCCTATTAGTTCTATTCCTGTGGATGCGAAGGTGGAAGGTGGAACTGCCGGCAGAGGAGAGCAGGGAAGTGTTCGCGGAGCCGCTGGCGCAAGGCGTGGCGGCTGGATTGTACTAGCGGCCGCTTGCCTGGTTTTTGTCGTCAGTATTGCCAGTCCGCCCCGCCTCATGGACGACGTGGATGCCGTGCAGGCGCAGATTGCGCGCAACATGCTGGTCTCCGGAGACTGGGTGACCGCCCGCCTGGATGGCATTGCATATCTGGAAAAATCGCCGCTCATCTACTGGATGATGGCCGCCTCCTACCGGATTTTCGGCGTGTATGACTGGGCGGCGCGGCTGCCTCTGGCGCTTTGTTGCGTGCTGTTGTGCTGGGTCACATTCCGTTTTGCCGGTTGGGCTTTTGGAGAAGATGCCGGGACGTATGCGGGTTTAGCGCTCGCCACCTGCACCGGATTGTTCCTGTTTACGCGCATCCTGATTCCGGATGCCATCGTGACCCTGGCAATTACCGGCGCCATCTGGGCGTGGTTGCGGTTGCTGGAGCCGGAGGAAGAGCATTCGGCGGGTTGGGCCATCCTGTTGGGAGTCTGCTTCGGCGCCGGGTTGTTGCTGAAGGGATTGATCGCCGTGGTGTTTCCCCTGATGGCAGCCGGAGCTTATATGGCGCTGACCCGCCAGCTTTTCGCGCCCGCAGCCTGGAAGAAATTGCGGCTGGGAATCGCCACGGCAGTTGCCTTGCTGATTGCCGTTCCCTGGCATGTGCTGGCAACTCGCGCCAATCCGCCTTTTTTTGCCTCTTCGATGCATAGCGGTCCGGGCGAATACCACGGTTTTTTCTGGTTCTATTTCTTTAACGAGCATCTGCTGCGCTTCCTGAATCTTCGCTATCCGCGGGATTACAACACGGTGCCGCGACCGCTGTTCTGGCTGCTGAATCTGGTATGGCTGTTTCCCTGGTCGGCCTATCTGCCCGGCGTTTCCGGAGTGTCGCTTAAGCCGGCAACGCGGGCCGCGCGGGTCCGGCTGATGGCCATCTGCTGGGTCGCCGTGGTGATGCTGTTTTTCACCTTCTCGACCACCCAGGAATACTATTCCATGCCGATCTACCCGGCGCTGGCGCTGTTGATCGGTTCGGCCCTGGCCGGCGGCAGCCGCCGGCTGCGGGCGGGCACGCGGGTGCTGATTGGCATTTCCGCGCTGCTGTTTGCCGGCCTTGCCGTGATTCTTGGTTTGGTTTGGCGATTGCCGGCTCCCGGAGAGATCTCCCGGGCCCTGACACAGCATCCCGAGCTCTATACGCTTTCCATGGGACACATGGCGGATTTGACCTTGGGCGCCTTTGCCTATCTCCGGCTGCCGCTGGCGCTGGCGGTGCTGGCCTTCGGCACTTGTGCGCTGGGCCTGACTATGAGCGGCGCGAACGTGCGCCGTTCGGTGCTGGTGCTGGCGGCATGCATGATCGTCTTTTTTCAGGCGGCCAGGCTGGCGCTGATCCGTTTTGATCCGTATCTGGGTTCGTATCCGCTGGCCCAAAGTCTGGAAAAGAGTCCGCCGGGACAGTTGATCGAAGCCGATGCCTATTATGCGTTCTCATCGGTGTTTTTCTATACCGGCCGGACGGCATTGTTATGGAATGGCCGCAGCAATAACCTGGAGTATGGTTCGTATGCCCCCGGGGCTTTGCGCGTATTCATCGATGACGCCCAACTTGCCCGCCTGTGGGCGGCGCCGGAGCGGTACTATCTGTTGACCTACGGCTCCGATCTGCCGCATTTGCAGCAGATCGCCGGAAGGGAACATTTGCAGGTGGTGAAGGAAAATGCAGGCAATTATTTGCTGACCAACCACTAGAGGCAGTTTCGAGTTTCAAGTTTCGAGTTTCGAGTTGCCGACCGGTCGACCCGAGCATCCGTTCTCGAAACTCGAAACTTGAAACTTGAAACTATCTGCCATGGAACGTTTACCGTATCAAGTGACCACATTAGCGGGCAGTTATGAAGGGCTGCGCCTTCCCGTTACCGTACTGCTGGACAACGTGCGCAGCATGTACAACGTGGGATCTTTCTTCCGGACGGCCGATGGAATCGGGATGGAAAAGCTGTATCTCTGCGGTATAACCGCGTATCCGCCGAAAAAAGCCATCTCCAAGACCGCCTTGGGAGCGGAAGAGACGGTGGCCTGGGAGCATGGATGGGAAGCCCTGGAGATGGTGGATGGTCTGCGGCGCAAGGGCTATGAAATCGCCGCCATCGAAACCAGCCTGCACTCCGTCGATCTGTTCGACTGGCGGCCGAATTATCCGGTATGCGTTGTCTTTGGGCATGAAGTGGACGGTGTGCGGCCGGAACTTCTGAAACTGGCGGATACGCATGTCCGTATTCCCATGCTGGGGCAAAAGCACTCGCTCAATGTGGCGACCGCCGGCGGCATTGTTTTATACGAATTGCTTCGGAAATATCGAATGCTATGCGACGAACGCCGGCAGTGAGAACGTCTGCCGCGCCACGATTCACCTTTCACCCTGGGAAATTTAAATCCTTGTTCACCCGCTGAGCATGGTTTTTTGGCCGGCGACCGACGGCCTGACCAAAGTAATCGTTCCGGGGAAAAGCCCGATTGAAGCGGGGAGGCGGTTATGCCACATTGCGCTCAGGGATTGTGCGATGCACCAACGTTTCTGCCTGAGTTGTTCCGCCGAAGCCCTCCCTGGACTGGCATACTGCATGTATTGCGAGCCTCAGGCCAAACGCCTGCAACTACAGGAACAGGAGCGCGTCGAAGAGCAGATCGAACGCCTGGAATTGGAACGGATGCTCAGCCGGTAAGAAGCCTCCGCGTTCCACGTTTCAGGTTCGAAACATGCAGCGCCATCATTTGCGTTTGTCCGCCAGCTCCAAAGAGATCACGGTGCGGGCGTGGAACGTGAAGCGTGGAACGATCAGTGGCGCGGATCCCAACCATCCGTACCCGCTAAAACATGCTTGATATCCCAGTGAGCGGCCTCGGCGGCAGTCAGTTGTTTGCCGTGCGGGTCGCGCTGGGCGGGGCGGGCGCCGGTGCCGGTGGAGTTGTACTCCGCGTAGAAAACGGTATCGAGATTTTTGGTGTTCCCGGGATGCCATTCGCGCCAGCCTGCCGGTTCAATTTCGCCGCCCATCTCCGTGTTCAACATGACCACGGTTGCATATGGTTTCCAGGGCCGGCCCAGCCACACGTGGCTCACGCCCGGGTCGGCCGTCAGCCGGCAATGATCAAAGACAAACATGCTGTCTTCTTCCGGATAGTGCTTGCTCTGCGCGGTGATATATCCGCCCGCCTGCCGGTTGCTGTGGATTTCACAATGATCGAATACGGCTTTGCCGTCGCCGAAGATGAAGTCCACATTGCCTTCGACATAGCAGCCGGAAAAGTACTGCCGCGCCGGGATGCAGTCAGTCTCCTTCGAGCTGACGCAGTTCTTGCTGCCGGCGTAAAGCGTGTCCTGGTTGCCGAGGAGGCGAACATTGCGGAAGATGGCGCGATCACCGGTTACGAGCAGGGCAAGCGCCTGCGAGCCTTGCGGCAGCTGCGGGTGCGTGGCGTTGAAATCATTTTGTACGGTCAGGTTTTCGGCCAGAAAGTTGTCACCGGTCACGTTGACGGTGGCGGAGTTCATGGTGCCGCCGGCGGTGCCGGCACTCTTGTCGAAGACGATGACCGTCTTGCGGGCATCGGCATAAGGACTGCGCAGGTGGATGTTGGATTTGTTGATGGTCAGCGACTCGCGATAGGTTCCGGGCGCGATGGAAATATCGGCCCCGCCTTCGGGGGCGACGTCGATGGCTCGCTGGATGGAGTAATAGTCGCCAGTGCCGTCGGCCGCCACATACAGCGTCGGATCCTCCGGCG